>JAZQJN010000043.1:0-4884 GCA_045541655.1 Acutalibacteraceae bacterium | reverse complement strand
CCGCAGAGCTTATGCTCCCGGCCAACATGGACAAAGCCGCAAAAAGTCATCCGAATACGGTTTGCAATTGCGTATGAAACAAAAGGCAAGACGCTATTATGGTGTACAGGAAAATCAATTCCATCACTATTTCGAAATTGCCGAAAGAAAAGCCGGCGTAACCGGTGAAAACCTTCTCCGTCTCTTGGAAAGCCGTCTCGACAACGTAGTATATCGTTGTGGATGGGCATCCTCCAGAGCAGAAGCCCGTCAGTTGGTTGTACACAACCACTTCACTGTAAACGGTAAAAAGGTTAATATTCCTTCCTACCTCATTAAGGCAGGAGATGTAGTTGCTATCGGCGAAAAGAGCCGCGGCAGCGAAAAAATCAAGGCAGTAGTAGAAGCCGGTGCAAGCCGTCCCAAGACTGCATGGCTTGATGTAAATGCAAATACCCTGGAAGCAAAGGTACTCAACCTTCCCACTCGTGACCAGATAGATGCTCCTATTGAAGAACATCTCATCGTTGAGTTCTACAGTAAATAATAGTAAATGGTACAAAGTGCCTATACTAAAGTGGGTAAATGATAATTGGCGGAAATGCCGCACAATATTAAGGAGGGTTCTGAATGATAGAAATTGAGAAGCCCAGAATAGAAACTGAGGAACTTGCAACCGACGGTTCTTATGGCCGTTTTGTGGTAGAACCTCTTGAAAGAGGATACGGTACAACCCTTGGCAACAGTTTGAGAAGAGTATTGTTGTCATCACTCCCCGGTGTTGCAGCAACTTCGGTGAAAATTGATGGTGTTGTCCATGAATTCACCACCATTGAGGGTGTAAAAGAGGATGTAACAGAAATCATCCTCAACCTCAAAGGTTTAACAGCAAAAATCCACGGTGATGGTCCTAAAACCTTGACCATCAGTGCCGAAGGTCCTTGCGAAGTTACTGCCGCAAACATCTTTGCAGATAGCGAAGTAGAAATACTTGAACCGGATATGCATATCGCAACTCTTTCCGAGGGTGGACGTCTCTTTATGGAAATCACCATCGACAAAGGCAGAGGATATGCCCCCGCCGACCGCAATAAGCAAGATGTAATCGGAATTATACCGATTGACTCTATCTATACTCCGGTACACAAAGTAAACTACACAGTAGATAATACTCGTGTAGGTCAAATCACCGACTACGACCGCCTTACTCTTGAAGTATGGACCAACGGCGTAATCACCGCTGAAGAGGCGGTATCCCTTGCAGCAAAGATTATCAGTGAACATCTTAACTTGTTCATTAATCTTTCCGCAGAAGGACTTGGAGCAGACATTATGGTTGAAAGCCGTGAATCCGGCGAAGAGAAGGTTCTCGAAATGACCATTGAAGAGCTTGACCTTTCGGTAAGAAGCTTTAACTGCTTAAAACGTGCCGGAATAAACACCGTTAAGGATTTGATTGGCAAATCCGAAGACGATATGATGAAGGTTCGTAACCTTGGTCGTAAATCTCTTGAAGAGGTTATCAACAAGTTGGCGACCTTGGGCTTCACCTTGGCTAAGGACGAAGCATAAATTAAAGAAAAAACCTTCTAACTACATCCAAAAAAGGAGTGAAATTCAATGCCCGGTAGCAGAAAACTCGGCAAAAAGACCGATAGTAGAAAAGCTATGTTACGTTGCATGGTTACCTGCCTTTTAGAAAACGGCAGAATTGAAACCACCGTAACCAGAGCTAAGGAAGTCCGTGCTATGACAGAGAAATACATCACTCTCGGCAGAAATAACACTCTCGCCGCGAAGCGTCAAGCAATGGCTTTCATCACTAAAGAAGCCGTGGTAAAGAAATTATTTGATGAAATAGGCCCCAACTACGCAAACCGTAACGGTGGTTACACTCGTATCACCAAAATCGGCCCCCGTAGAGGCGACGCAGCTGAAATGGCTGTTATTGAACTTATCTAATAATTGATTTATTAACCAACCCCCGAAGGAGAGCAATCTCCCTCGGGGTTTTATTTTTATTTTTGGCACATTTAATGGGACAGTATTCACCATTCAAAGATATAAAACTTTGACAAGAAAAGACAGATATTGTATAATATATTCGTGATAATTTGATTGGAGTGGAAGTATGGTACATTTCATAATCGGTCGTTCGGGAAGCGGGAAAACTCACTTTATTAGAAACGAACTATTAAAAGATACAAAGGAAAAGGTGCTTATAGTACCCGAACAGTATTCTTTTGAGAGCGAAAGAGCTTTAGTCGAAATGAATAAGGGAAAGGGAATGATAACCTCCACTGAGGTGTATTCTTTCTCCCGACTTTGTGATAGAGTTTTTTCCATTTGCGGAGGGGTATCAAATCGAGAATTTGATATAACTCTGCAAACACTTCTTATGGGCAAAACTCTTCAAAATTTGTCCGATAATTTAACCATATTCAAAAAATCGTCTAAATCCCCCGACTTTATTAAGGCGGTTATCACATCCTACAACGAAATGAAAAATGGGGGAATTGGGATTGAAGATATTACCCGCACCGCCGATGAAATAAATGACCTTCATCTAAGTCATAAACTTAAAGATATTTCTACTATTTTCACCCATTACGAAGCATTAGCCGGGGTGAATTTTACCGATAAAAACGATGAACTAAATATTCTTTTAGAAAAACTAAAAGAATTTCCTTTCTTCAAGGGTAAGGTTGTATATTTTGACGGTTTCAAATCCTTTACGGGAATGCAAATGAAGATAATTGAACTTATTATGACCCAAGCCGATGATATATACATATCTCTTTGCACCGATAATCTTAACCGTTCAACCCCCTCGGATGTTTTTTACACTGTCAAGATAACGGCGGAGGATATTTACAAAATAGCAAATAAGAATAATATCCCCGTAACCGCCCCGAAAATCTTAGAGGATGCTATGTTTGGTCGAGCTGATGCCCTAAAAGCAGCGGAGAAGATTTTGTGTAGAAAATCCGATGAAAAATATATGGGCGATGGAGAAAAAGTTGCTATTATAAACGCTCCCAATAAGTTTGAGGAGTGTAATTTTGTGGCCCGAACAATAAGCAAACTTGTCCGTGATGATGGATATAGATTTAGGGATATATCGGTCATAACAGGTGCTTCCGAACAATATTTTCCTCCTATGAAGGCGGCATTTGAGGTGTGCGATATCCCATTTTTTGCAGATGAACGCCGACCTCTTGACTGTCAGCCCATTATGGTCGCCCTTAAACGCCTTATGGAGTCGATATCAAGTCCCTTTAGCACCGAGGTTATTTTATCACTTTATAAAATAGGTATTGCGGATATCTCTTTAGATGATATTTATCTTTTAGAGAATTATTGCTATTTGTGGAATATTAGGGGAAATCAGTTTACTGCTCCCTTTACCTATAATCCAAAGGGTTCCGACAAAAAATTTGATGATAAAGCAAAACTCCAACTTGACAAATTGAATGACATCAGAAACAAGGTTATAACACCCCTTGTTTTGCTTAAAGAAAAGGTAAAGGAAACCACCAAAGCCGAGGATTTTTCAAGGGCATTATTTGAATATTTTGTTTCGGTTCGGGCAGATAAAAACTTATCTCAATTAGCCACCGAAATTGAAAATGAGGGAGATATTAACACCGCGGAGGATATCCGTCGCAGTTTTGCCCTCTTTATTGATGTGCTTGAAAAGGGAGCAAGGGCATTCTCAAATGAGCCCCTTACATTCACACAGTACGCAACCCTTATAAACGTGGTTATCGATTCCTTAGATATGGGCAGTCTGCCCCAAGGACTTGATGAAGTATCGGTATGCTCCGCCAAAAGAAGTCGTCCTGCAAATCCCAAAATTGTCTTTGTTTTGGGTGCAAATGATGGCATTTTCCCCTCGATTCCTGCAGAGGGTGGAATATTCAGCACCGCAGACAGACAAAAACTTATAAAACAAAATTTACCTCTGCCCGACCTTAACGAAAGAGCGTTATCAGAAGAAAATTTCCTTTTCTATTCAGCGGTTTGTTGTGCATCCGAAAGGATATATATATTATATTCCCAAGGGGACTCCACAGGACTTCCCCTTATTCCGTCTGCTATGGTGGCTGAACTTGAAGATAAAATTGTGAACTCAAATAAAATAAATTATAAAGATTTTTGTTGTGATGGGGATATCCCCCAAGGTGTAGAAACCCTTTCAGGAGCGTTGGAGACACTTGCAACCGAGGCACGAAAGGGCAGTGCGGTATCGGATGCTCTGTTCAAGTATTTTGAAACCCATAATAACGGAGGAGCAGATACTCTTAAAAGCATCCTGAAACCCGCCACTTTAAACATCCCCGAAGATGTGGCGGTCAGAATGTACGGGAAGGACCTTACCGTTTCTCCCACTGCTTTGGATAGTTATCATAAGTGCAGTTTTAACTATTTTTGTAAGTATGGACTTAAGGCCTATCCGAAAGAGCAGGTGTCTATAGATGCCGCCGCCAGGGGTACCATTGTCCATGCGGTGCTTGAAAACCTTGTGAATAAATATATGGATAAAACCTTCACAGATTATTCTCCCGATACCCTCAAAAAAGAGGCAAGGGATATGACCGATGCCTACGTAGAGGAGTATTTAGGGGGATATGATGAAAAAACTCAAACCTTTATCTATGAGATAAACAGTATAAAAAAATCCCTTGAATTTATTGTGGAATATATGGCGAAAGAACTGTCCGGAAGCAAATTCAAGGCGGTTAAATGCGAACTTAAAATGGATAAATTCGGGGATATAAATCCAGAAGAAATTCCCCTTACAAAGGGAGGTACCATATCGGTTAAGGGTGTGGTTGACCGTCTTGATACTTATGAGGAAAATGGGGTTACCTATCTTCGCGTTGTGGACTATAAAACAGGAAA
>JAZQJN010000042.1:0-4205 GCA_045541655.1 Acutalibacteraceae bacterium | reverse complement strand
CCGATTTTGAGGGGGACATAAGTAAACTGTTATTAAGGGTTATACCAATTTTCCGTTCGCAATCGAGAGTGGAAAAAACGTCTTTTTGTGTTTCAAGCGGAAGATCACCGTATCCGGGACTGAAACGGGGCTTTAAGGATGCATTGTATTCCTTTTTTATATCGGTACAAAACATATTGCAAAGTGCCTCGGTTCGTTCTGCACCAATTCCTTGAAAAATAAGTGCTTTAACAGGGGAGAGTTTGCTGTATTTAGCGATAATTCGGTCAAGTTCTATTCCTAAAGTGGCAGCAAAAACAATAACTCTTTTACATTCTTTAAGGTGGCGGGAAAGATTGTTTGATTGAACCTTAAAACTGCCAAAATCACAAACATTATTTTCGATTAAAACATTAAGTTCACTGTAACAAACTTTATATTTAATAATATCCCTTACCTCGTTAATACAATCCTCAATAAGTTTAACGGTTTCTTCGTTATAGCTGCTTCCGATATATCGAAAAATTTCTTTTTGATTTACTTGAGGTTCATCATAAGTTTTAACAAATACCATATAATTATTTCCCTAAAATATCACTCAGGTTGTTTTGAATTGCAAAAGCAATATCCGGCTTATTCATAGAATAAACATGAACGTTGGTTATGCCGTTGGCATATAGGTCAATAATCTGGTCTGTAGCATAAGCGATACCCGCCTGTTTCATAGCGAGAGGGTCCCTGCCGAATTTATCTACCAAACATTTGAATCTTTGTGGCATAAATGAGCCGGAAAGTTTAATAGCACGATCTAACTGATTAGCGTTAGTGATAGGCATAATACCGGGGATAACAGGCACGGTTATTCCTGCCTCACGAATCTTATAAAGGAAGTTGTATAGAAGATTATTATCAAAAAACATTTGAGTTGTTAAGAAATCACAACCAGCGTCTACTTTTTCTTTAAGATATTTAATATCTTCCTTTTGATTTGCACTTTCAGGATGAATTTCGGGATAACAAGCACCGCCAATGCAAAATTCAGGGTCAACGCTTTTTATTTCTTTAACTAATTCAATGGCGTGATGATAGTCTTGAAGAGTGTTATTTTCAGGAATATCACCCCTCAAAGCCATAATGTTTTGTATTCCTGCATCCCTAATATCAGAAATACGTTGATGAACGGTTTCTTTTGTAGAGGAAACGCAGGTAAGATGTGCAAGGGAAGGAACATCGTATTTATGATTTATTTGTTTTGCAATTTCAAGGGTGTATGCACTTGTACCACCACCTGCACCATATGTAACACTCATAAAAGCGGGTTTAAGTTTTGCAATTTCTTCAATAGCGGTGGCAACACTTTCAAAACTCGAGTCGGTCTTTGGTGGGAAAACCTCAAACGATATTGATAATGTATCTTTTTTTAGCAAATCTATAATTTTCAATTTCTAACACCCAATTTCCAATTAAGTTATATATAATAATTATATATAAAAAATATAGTGTGTCAAGTATCTTAAATTTAAGTTTATGTGTTGACTATAATGAGGCATTATGATAGTATTGATTAGATGCAATTTTTGAAAGTGGGATAGGTATGAAACTGCTTATTTTGGCTGAAAAAGAAAGTGATTTTTCCGCTGTTTTAAGGACTTGCAACGTTGATATAGATTTATTAAATCAAGCCGAAGCACTTAAATCGGATGTTTCGGTGTATGATGCTTATTGTATTCTTTTGCCGGGTAAAATGGTAGATGCCCGACTCCGCAATAGAATTGAAAAAGAGAATGAAAAGGGTAAACGTGTGTTTACCGAAGCAATCGGGTCTTTTCTGGATATTTATACCGAACCACCTAAAAATACATCCCATAGTCGTCTTGTGTATATCGGAAATGAAAACGGCGAAGGAATAGAAGGCCTTACTATGGGTGACTTGCTTGATGAACAAAGCAATTTAATGGAAAAGCCCTATTTTATGTATGAAGATACAGTCCCACTTCTTGTTTATAGAGATTTCATTGTCGCTCATTCCCGCGTTAATATGACCCGTGAAGAAATCTTGAACGGTGCTTCTCACGGAATGTGGTTGTGTAAAAATAATACCGTTTTAATGACCGATTTTCGCCTTCAAAATTTTAATAAAGCCCGTTTTTCCCCAAGAGAAAACTGGATAAAACTTATTACCTATATTGCTAAATGGATAACAGGTAACAAGCCGTCAAAAATGTTAGATAGCGTTGTGACTTATGGTGTTGATGAAGATTTGTTTGATTCCGATGTTTTCGAAAAGTGTCGCAAAAATGCAATAGAAAAGGGCATAAATTGGCTAAAAGGATTCCTTGTAGAAGACGGTGCAGGAGGCATTCGTGAAGGACTTCACCATAATATTGATCCCGATGGGAATCAAACCTTGCTCACTTATGTCCGTACCGATTGCACGGGTGAAGCATCGGGTGCATTTAAGATGTTTTCATCGCTTTATGATTGCAAAAAATGCGGTGAAATTGGAAACAAACTTGAAGAGTTTGTTTACGACCCAATGGTCGAAAAGGGCGGACTCTTTGATGGCATGATGCACTGGACTGAAGAGGCGTGGGGCGTGTGCTATCAAGATGACGTTGCAAGAGCTATTCTTCCCACCCTTTATGACTGTGTGTTGTTTGGTAATGATAAGCACTTTGAGACCGTTAAAAGTTGTCTTAATTTCCTTGTTAAAACCACTGCAAAGGATGGAACAAGGGAATTCCGCACCGATAGAATCAACCTTAACGAAGCGGTAATGGCTAATCTTGCCGCCGCCGAGCACGGATGTCGTTCAGCCCACTATAACGCTTTTTATAGTGCAGCATTACTACTTGCATATAAACATTGCGGAGATAAAAGATATCTTGAGGTAGGTAGAAAAGGCCTCGAAACCCTTATGGGAATGTATCCCGATACCATAAGAGAACAAAGCGAAACTCAGGAAATGTGTCGTCTGGTACTTCCCCTTGCTGTTCTTTATGATGTTACGAAAGAAGAAAAGCATAAAGATATGCTTTACCGTGTTGTGAATGATTTACAAAAGGTTCGTCATCCCTTCGGTGGATATAAAGAATGGGATACCGATTATAAAGCAATGCGTAATCGCAACTCGGTAAATGATGAATGTTCCATTCTTACCGAAAATGGAGACCCTGTAGCCGACCTGCTTTATTCCTGCAATTTCTTACCCTTAGGTTTTGCCTATGCACACATGGCAACAGGTGATGAATGGTTTAAAGATTTGTGGAAAGGAATAGTTCAATTCTTTATCCGCACACAAATCAAAAGTGAAAATCATCTTACTAATGGTAGTTGGTGTCGTGCCTTCGATATGGATTTAGAAGAAGCATACGCCGCCCCTCACGATAGCGGATGGGCAACTTATAGCAGTGAAACGGGATGGACATGTTCCGAAATTCTTATGGGTATGATGTTCCCTGAAATGGTTGAAAAATCCAAGAATAAGTAATATTGAGGATGTGTTATGGAGATATCAAGAGTTAAAGAATTAAAGGAATTCTATCATAATCATTTGCTTAATGATGTTGTACCTTTTTGGATGAATTCCGATTTAATAGATAATGAATTCGGTGGTTTTATTACCAGTGTAGATAGAGAGGGTAAAAGCTACAACGATGATAAAAGCGTGTGGTTTCAAGGTAGATGTCTTTGGAGTTTTTCAAAACTTTGCAACGTTTATGGTGAATGTCCAAAATGGAGTGAAGCCGCCGATAATGGTGCAAAATTTATAAAAGAGAATTGTATTGATAAAGAGGACGGTAGAATGTATTTTACCGTAACAAGGGACGGTAAACCCCTTCGCAAACGTCGATACTTCTTTTCCGAAAGTTTTCTTGTTGTTGGTTTTGCAGAATATTATCTTCTTCGAGGAAATAGGGAAGACCTTGACCTTGCCGAAAGATATTTTGACCTTATGTATGGTATTTATAAAGACCCTTCAACCGATCCTTTCAAAATTACACCCAAGGATAATGCAGAGGTTAGAAGTATGCGTTCCAATGCATATCCAATGGTTCTTGTAAGTTCGGCACAAACCCTTCGCCGAGCAAATTCCGATCGTAAAGATTATTACGATAAGGTCATAAATGATGTTATAAATGATATGATGACCTTCCATTATAAAGAAGATCTTAAATGTGTCCTTGAAAACGTAGGGCTTGATGGCGCCATCTTTGACAATCCCG
>JAZQJN010000041.1:0-6141 GCA_045541655.1 Acutalibacteraceae bacterium | reverse complement strand
AATCCTTACCTTTCAGCACAGGGCGGAAGCATTGATATTATCACAAATGGTGATCAAACCAATACCGTTTACGATTACATAAGCGAAAATGGTGAAGACGGTTTCTCCTTTGAAAAATCTCTCCACCTTCGTGAGTTTGAGGATGATGCCCCCAACTATACCCCCAGAATTTCGGGTATCCTTTACTATGCACCAAAGGATGAATTCCACTACAAGTTATCTATCCTCAAAAGCAACAACGGAACCCCCGTTTGCCAAAGATATTTTTACAGTTATAATCCCATTGACGGTCTTGGACATTTCATCCACACCTACAAGTGTGATGGCGACCCCATTCCCTCCTTCTATGGCGAACCCGAGGAGGTAGCCCTCCCCAATACCGCAGAGGAATTAGCCGACCTTATCTGGAACAATATTAATGAAGATAACAAGGTATCCCTCTTTGTAAGATCAGTACCCCTTGACGGCGGTGAACCCACCGAAATCATTATCAACAAAAACAAATAAATTATCAGTATAAAAAATAATAAAAGGTGTTGTGAAAATGAAAGAATTTGAACTTAAATACGGATGTAACCCCAATCAAAAACCTTCAAAAATATTTGCAAAAGAAGGGGAATTGCCCATCGAAATTTTGTGTGGCCGTCCCGGTTACATAAATTTCCTTGATGCATTTAACTCCTGGCAACTTGTAAAGGAACTTAAAGAGGCAACAGGACTTCCTGCAGCCGCATCCTTTAAACACGTCAGTCCCGCAGGTGCTGCGGTAGGTATGCCCCTTTCCGACACCTTGAAACAAATATATTTCACCGGCGATATTGAACTTTCCCCCCTCGCTTGTGCCTACGCAAGAGCAAGAGGTGCCGACAGAATGTCCTCCTTTGGTGATTTTATCGCCCTTTCGGACGTTTGCGATTTGTCCACCGCAAAACTTATTCAACACGAAGTATCCGACGGTGTTATTGCTCCCGGATACGATGATGATGCCCTTGAAATCTTAAAGGGCAAACGTAAGGGTAACTACAATATCATTAAAATAGATCCCAACTACGTTCCCGACCCCATTGAACGCAGAGATGTATTCGGTATCACCTTTGAGCAGGGAAGAAACGATATCAAATTTGATGATAGTTTGTTTGAGAATATCGTTACAAACAATAAAGAACTTCCCGAAGATAAAAAACGCGATCTACTTATTGCATTTATTACCCTTAAATATACCCAATCCAATTCGGTATGTTATACCTATGACGGACAAACCGTTGGTGTTGGTGCAGGTCAGCAATCCCGTATCCACTGTACCCGCCTTGCAGGTAATAAGGCAGATAACTGGTTCCTTCGTCAATGCCCCAAGGTACTTGCCCTTCCCTTCCTCGATAGCGTAGGCAGAGCCGACCGTGATAACACCATTGACCTTTATATCTCGGATGACTGCGAAGAGGTTTTGGCAGATGGCGTATGGCAAAAATTCTTCTCCACCCGCCCCGAAGTGCTTACCAAGGCAGAGAAGAGAGCATATCTCGATACTATCTCCGGTGTATGTCTTGGCAGTGATGCCTTCTTCCCCTTTGGCGACAACATCGAAAGAGCCGTAAAGAGCGGTGTTGGATACGTTCTTCAAGCAGGCGGTTCGGTTCGTGATGATTTAGTTATTGAAGCCGCAAACGACCACAATCTTGTTATGGCTTGTTGCGGAATCCGCCTTTTCCACCACTAATCTCGGAGGTAAGTTATGAAATTATTAGTAGTAGGCGGTGGCGGTAGAGAACACGCCATCATAAAACAACTTAAAAAGAATGAAACGGTAGAAAAAATATATGCCCTCCCCGGCAACGGCGGTATCGCACAGGATGCCGAGTGTGTGGCAATAGGTGCAAAGGATATTGATAAAATTGTTGAATTTGCAGTAGAGAATAATATTGACTTCGCAGTGGTTGCTCCCGATGATCCCTTGGTACTGGGTGCGGTTGATGCTTTAGAGGCAAAGGGTATTCCTTGTTTTGGCCCTACCGCCAAGGCAGCCGCCATTGAAGGAAGCAAGGTTTTCTCTAAAAATCTTATGAAAAAATACGGTATCCCCACTGCAGAATATGAGGTATTCAATTCTCCCGAGGATGCCAAAAAATACGTTGAAGCCAGTGATACATTCCCCATGGTTATAAAGGCAGACGGACTTGCCCTTGGTAAAGGTGTTATTATTGCCGAAAGCAAGGAAGATGCCCTCAAAGCCGTTGAAGAGATTATGCAGGACAAGGTATTCGGCAAGAGCGGTGACCAGATCGTTATTGAAGAATTCTTAACCGGGCCTGAGGTATCGGTGCTTTCTTTCACCGACGGCAACGTGGTTGTTCCTATGATATCTTCAATGGACCACAAACGAGCATTGGATAACAATATGGGACTTAACACCGGCGGTATGGGAACCATTGCTCCCAACCCCTTCTATACCGAAGAGATTGCCGAAAGATGTATGAAGGAGATCTTCCTTCCCACTGTGGATGCGATGAATAAAGAGGGAAGAACCTTTAAAGGATGTCTTTATTTCGGACTTATGATTACCCCAAAAGGTCCTAAGGTTATTGAATACAACTGCCGTTTTGGTGATCCCGAAACTCAGGTTGTTTTGCCCCTCCTTAAAACCGACCTTCTTACCATTATGCAGGCGGTAAATATGGGAACTTTAAATGACGTTAAGGTTGAATTTTCAAACGAATATGCCTGTTGTGTTGTAATGGCATCCGGCGGATATCCCGTTAAATATAACACAGGATATCCTATCGACTTCGGTAAGGCAGAGAGTTTAGAAAACATTACCATATTCCATGCGGGAACCAAACTTGATGATGGTAAAATTGTAACGTCGGGTGGACGTGTTCTGGGTGTAACCGCAGTTGCAGACACCGCAGGTAACGCAAGGGATAAGGCATACGAAGCAACCAAATATATTAACTTCAGAGACTGTCATTACAGAAGCGACATCGGAAAGGTTAAATAGGTGATATAAATGGTATTTAGAATATTTGTTGAAAAAAAGAAGGGCTTTGATTTTGAAGCCAAAGGACTTCTTTCTGATGTTAACAACCTTCTTGAGATTAAGGGTGTTAAAGATATCAGAATGTTCAACCGTTATGACGTTGAAAACGTATCGGAAGAACTTTTTGAAAAGTGCAAACCTACCGTATTTTCAGAGCCCCAGACCGATGATATTTACGACGTACTTCCCGATATGGGAGATGCCGTCTTCTTTGTAGAATATCTCCCCGGTCAGTTCGACCAACGAGCCGACTCCTGTGCTCAATGCATCCAGATGGTATCTATGGGTGACCGCCCCGAAGTTCGTACCGCAAGGGTTTACGTTCTTTACGGTAACGTGTCTGATGCCGATTTGGAGGCAATCAAAAAGTACGTTATCAACCCCGTTGAAAGCCGTGAGTGTGATAACGAACTCAAAACCACTTTGGAAATTCCCTGTGAAATTCCTACCTCTGTTGAGGTGCTTAACGGATTTATCGGTCTATCTGATGCAGAACTTGCCGATTTTGTCGAAAAGTATGCTCTTGCTATGGATAAAGCCGACATCAAATGTTGTCAGGACTATTTCATAAGCGAAAAGAGAGACCCCACCTTAACCGAAATCAGAATGTTAGATACCTACTGGTCTGACCACTGCCGTCATACCACCTTCCTTACCCGCCTTGACGAAATAGAGATTGACGGTGATAACGAGGTTGCTCAAAAATCCTTTGACCGTTATCTCAATATTCGCAAAGAACTCGGTAGGGAAGACCGTCCCATTACCCTTATGGATATTGCCACCATGGGTGCCAGATATCTTAAAAAGCAGGGTAAACTCCCCAAACTTGATGAATCCGAAGAAATCAATGCCTGTACCGTTAAAATCAAGGTTGATGTTGACGGAGATTTGCAGGATTGGCTCTTCTTATTTAAGAACGAAACCCACAACCATCCCACCGAAATTGAGCCCTTCGGTGGTGCCGCTACCTGTATTGGTGGTGCTATCCGTGACCCCCTTTCGGGCCGTTCTTACGTATATCAGGCAATGCGTGTAACCGGTGCGGCAGACCCCACCCTTCCCGTATCTGCCACTATGAAGGGTAAACTTCCCCAAAGAAAACTTGTTACCACCGCCGCCGCAGGTTATTCCTCCTACGGTAACCAAATCGGTCTTGCCACAGGTTTGGTCGATGAGATTTATCATCCCGGTTATGCCGCAAAGCGTATGGAAATCGGTGCCGTTGTCGGTGCTGCTCCCGAAAAGAACGTTGTTCGCCTTGTTCCCGAAGCAGGAGACGTCGTTGTTCTTCTCGGTGGTCGTACAGGTCGTGATGGATGCGGCGGTGCTACCGGCTCCTCCAAATCCCACAACCTTTCTTCCCTTGAATCCTGCGGTGCCGAGGTTCAAAAGGGTAACGCTCCCGAAGAAAGAAAACTTCAGCGTCTTTTCAGAAACGAAGAAGCAACCCGACTCATTAAACGTTGTAACGACTTTGGTGCAGGCGGTGTATCGGTTGCTATTGGCGAACTTGCAGACGGTCTTTATATTAACCTTAATGCAGTTCCCAAGAAGTACGAAGGCCTTGACGGTACCGAACTTGCCATTAGTGAATCCCAAGAGAGAATGGCAGTTGTTCTTGATAAGAATGACGTAGATAAGTTTATGGCACTTGCCGCTTCTGAAAACTTGGAAGCAACCCGTGTTGCTACCGTTACCGCCGAACCCCGACTCGTTATGGAGTGGAATGGCGTAAAGATTTGCGATATCGCTCGTGAATTCTTAAATTCCAACGGTGCAGAAAAGAGCGTAAAAGCATTCGTTGAAAATACCTCTTGTTACAATAAAAAGGTTGAAGGCAACTTTACCGATATCATTACCGAAATGGCATCCGACCTTAATATGTGTTCAAAACGCGGACTTTCCGAACGTTTTGACTCCACCATCGGTAAGGGTAGCGTACTTATGCCCTTCGGTGGTAAATATCAAATGACCCCCTCTCAAGTTATGGCTGCGAAGATTCCAGTACTTACAGGTGATACCACCACCTGTTCCGTAATGGGCTATGGATACAACCCCTTCGTTAGCGAAATCAGTCCCTATCACGGTGCATATCTTGCAGTAGTTGAATCGGTAGCAAAACTTGTTGCTGCAGGTGCTTGGGGTGATGACTGTTACCTCACCTTCCAAGAATATTTTGAACGTCTTCGCACCGAACCCAAACGTTGGGGCAAACCCCTTTCTGCCCTCCTTGGTGCTTTGGATGCTCAACTCGACCTTGAACTCGGTTCTATCGGCGGTAAGGACTCTATGAGTGGTTCTTTCGAAGATATCGACGTACCTCCCACCCTTGTTTCCTTTGCAGTATCTATTGCAAATGCAGGAAATATCACCTCCAACGAGTTCAAAAAATGTGGCTCAAAGGTATATCTCCTTGCTCCCGAATATAAAGACGGACTCCCCGTACCCGCATCCCTCAAGGCAAACTTCGAAACCGTTACCAAACTCATTAAGGATGGCAAGGTGCTTTCTGCATCCACCGTTACATATGGCGGTGCCGCAGGTGAAGTTCTTAAAATGTCCCTTGGTAACAAGATTGGTATGAAGTTTGAAAATGTCGATATGGATACCCTCTTTGGATATAACTACGGTGCATTCGTTCTTGAAATGGCAGATGATACCGCCGTTGGTACCCTTCTTGGTGAAACTACCTGCGAATATGCCCTTGCTATGGGTTGTGAAAAGGTAGATATGAATGCTGTTCAAGAACTTTATGAAGATAAATTAGAGGGTGTATTTGCCTGCAACATCACAAAGGGAGGAGAAGAACTTCCCAAGTTCTCTTATGAAGCCAAAGAGGTATTACACGCTCCCGCAGTTATCAGCGGTAAACCCCGTGTGCTTGTTCCCGTATTCCCCGGCACCAACTGTGAATACGATTCTGCAAAAACCTTCAAAAACGCAGGTGCAGATCCCGAAATCTTTATTGTTCGCAACCTTAAAGCAGGGGATGTATCCGACTGTGCTAAGGAATTTGCAAAACTTATTGAAAAGACCAATATCATATTCCTCCCCGGCGGATTCTCCGGCGGTGATGAACCCGATGGTTCCGGTAAATTTATTACCGC
>JAZQJN010000040.1:0-5594 GCA_045541655.1 Acutalibacteraceae bacterium | reverse complement strand
ACCCGCTTGGCCTCCCGACTTGGTAGAGCTTGTGTTCTTGCCGAAGGTGATGCCGCAAAGCGTGATGATATAATCTTCCTTAATGAACTCCCCTTATTTGATAAAGACGGGAACGCTATTTAGCCATATATTGTCCGTTGTTTGGTACAGACAGCCCTTATTCAGCACTATAATATACGAATATTAGGACACTTTCTTTAATATAATTTACTTGTAAGCAAAAGAAATTGCAGACATAAATTATATTAAAGGATGGTGAAGGGAATTTTTCCCGAAATAATGGTTGCAGTACTTATGGCATTCTTCTTTTTACATTTGGTTTTAACAAACTAAGTTCAAATCGACCTTAATTTGCACATAATAGTATAAAAAATAATTTTTCAATTTTTTTATATTTTTTGCTTGACAAATGAGAATTATGTGCTATAATAACAAGGTCGTTCTTGAGACCCATTAGCTCAGTCGGTAGAGCACTTGACTTTTAATCAAGGTGTCCGGCGTTCGAATCGCCGATGGGTCACCAAAAAAGCACTTGCAGTAGCAGGTGCTTTTTCTTTTGTAAATTATATTTTAAAATACAGGTTTCCTTTCAGGTGCCTGTATTTTTTTATTGCAATTTTGCCAATAATATGGTATATTGAATTTGCGACACAAACTTAATAGTCCTTGTATAGGTATGTATTTTTATTTACTAGTGGTAAAAATGCATGCTCATTTTAGGCATACCTTGCAAGGAGTCTAAGTTTGTGTCGCAGCAACGGAGTTATGCGTTTTTCGGTGCGTAGCTTCGGCTGCGCACTTTTTTATTTTTTAGGAGGAAAACAAAATGGAACAACAAAAAACAAAACAAGAACAAGAATACGCACCAAATGGAAAACCTATCGTATACGAAATAAGTGGTAAAGATGCAGAATACCACTTTTTGTATAAAATAGGTATTTGGGCAATTATCATTTTTTCGCTTTTCTCTCTTTTCTTGTTTGGACTCAGTGGCGACTGGGAAGCTCTCATTTTTAATATTTTTGGTCTAATTATTGGCGTACCAAGTATAATATCAGGAAAGTCAAAATGCAGTGTGGTTTATCGTTTGACCGAGGAAAAAAAGAAAAAAAGAAAATTCGCGATTATTTTTTGTATAATACTTTTTATTATTATGATCATATACGCCTTGATCAGTGGTGGACCTTCAGATAAATCGGTTAAACATAATACAAACAAGAACAGTAACGGTGTGAAATACAATGAAAACGATTCTTATTATTCAAATTATGATTACGATGACGATGGAGCAATAAACCAAAAAGAGTGGGAAGATGCATTAGGTGATCGTATGGATGAAATAATGGGATATTGATTTTTAAATAAATATTATTTTGTCTATTGTAACTCCCCACCCCTACACGCATACAATGTGGTGTGGGGGTGTTTTTATGTCTGAAAGTAAGAAGATACATATCATTGGTATTGGTGGGGCGGGGATGTCCGCTCTTGCTGACTATTTTATGGATGATGGGTACCTTATATCCGGCTCCGACTGTAATCACAGCGACAACACAAAACGGCTGAGAGATAGCGGAGTAAAAATATATCACAGACACGATGCAAACAACATTGGTGATCCAGATTTTGTTATATATTCCTCTGCAATAATGGAGGATAACGTTGAACTAAAATATGCAAAGGATATGTATCCCTATATATCAAGGGCGGAGGCAATAAATTTAATATCCCATCAACACAAAAACGTTATAGGGGTATCGGGGACCCACGGGAAAACAACCACTACGGCAATGATATCTTACGTTCTAATAAATACAGGAATTAACCCATCTGTCCTATTGGGCGGGAAAATACCGAGCAAAAACAAAAACGGCATTAAAGGGGAAAATATCCTTGTTTGCGAGGCATGTGAATATGGAAGAACCTTTCTTGAGATGAAGCGGGATATATCGGTTATTCTCAACATTGACGAGGATCACCTTGAGTACTACAAGACGATGGATAATCTGCAAAACGCCTTTTCAGAATTCGCATCTGAATCGCAGATTTGTTTTTGCTTTGGTGATGACAAACGATGTATTGATGCAGGAAGTAAGTCCGAAAAATACATTACCTTTGGATATAATGATAATAATGATTGGTATCCGTTAAACGCATCAAAATCAAAGGGCAAATGGGAATTTGACGTTATTCGAAAAGGAGAACTCTATTGTCATATATCCCTTAACATTCCGGGTAAGCACAACATTATAAACACCCTTGCCACGGTGGCGGTTTGTGATTATCTTGGAATTGACAAGGAAGAAATATCCCGTCATATAAATTCATTCAAAGGGGTTGCACGGCGGTTCGAAATTATTGGGCAGAAAAACGGTATCACTATTGCGGATGACTACGCTCATCATCCCACCGAGATAGAGGCACTGGCATTATCGGCAAGGGATATGGGATATAAAAAGGTTACTGCACTGTTTCAGCCATTCACCTTTTCAAGGACACATTTGCTAAAGAATGAGTTTGTACGGGTTTTATCTCTATTCGACCGAGCGATTATTACCGACATTATGGGATCAAGGGAAATAAACACCTACGGAATATCGTCAAAGGATTTATGCGATAAAAATGATAAGTTTATCTACTGTCCAACATTTGAAGAGGCAAAGGATTATATATTAAAAACTGTGGATAATGGAGAACTTATCATATCTATTGGATGCGGTGATATTTACAAATGCGGTAGAATGATTTTTGAAAGTTTATAAATATAAAAAACGCTTTGTTGGGAATACATCCCGCCAAAGCGTTTTGTTATTATTTTAATTCAATTATATCCTTAAAAAGTGCGGTATGAACGGGGGTTACTCTTCTATCTTCGTGCATCGAGCCAAAGTACCAATGTTTGAATTTACACTCTCTGTTTAACTTTTCAAAATATCCGTTGAGTTTATTAACCCTATCGGGCTCTCCAGAACGAAGCAAAAGGGTGCTTTTTACAAGGGATGGGGGTTCGTGGGTGATAATATAATCAACCTCACAACTCTCTTCTTCTATAGCAGATATCCCCTCCTCCATTTCTTCAGGAGTGGGCATTTCATCACGCCACCAGGTTTCGTGTTCTACCCTCATATCTCGATCTAAACTTTCTCCGCCACCAAAGGTAAATATCTTTTTACCCTCAATAGTAAAGATTTGACCCCTCATAAGGTGTAAAAGATTATCTGAAATTCGGTGGACTTTGCCACCTTTCCAAACGGTCATTCGACTACTATTTATTAGATCATAGTTTTCGTGGGTACCATCCACAAACACAACGTTGTATTTGCGTGTTCCAAGAAATTCAAGAAACTTTTTTTCTTTGGCACTTCCATCCCAAACAAAACCAAAATCACCACAGATTATAAGGGTATCCCCTTCCTTAAGCTTTTTAAGAGTACGATCAGAAAATCTATCCTCTTGTCCGTGCATATCTCCGGTAATATATATCACATTTCTCACCAAATTTCTTAAATATATTATTTACTTTTACAAGTTTTACTGTTATAATAAATTCATTGTAACATAAAAAGAGGAAATATGCTATGAAAAAATTTATTATTTGCATAATTTGTTTAATTTTATTATTTTCTGCACTTTTATGCGTACCGGCAAACGCTTATACTTTACCTGCAGATATGAATATTCACGCCAAAGGCGTTTTACTTAAAAATCTTGAAACAAATATGGTTGTATATGAAAAGGCAATTGACGAAAAAATTTACCCTGCATCACTCACCAAACTCATGACCGCGTTAGTGGTTTTTGAAAATGTTAAAGACCTTAACGAGATTGTTATCTGTGGTGAAAACGTCGAAAATGACCTTCTTGGTACCGATGCATCTATTATGTTCCTAAAACCCGGTGAAGAAATATCGGTTGAACATCTTCTTTACGGTTTGATTGTTATGTCAGGGTGCGATGCCGCCAACGTTCTTGCTAAACACGTTTCAGGAAGTGTTTATGCCTTTGTTGAAGAAATGAATAATACGGCACGTAAACTCGGTATGAAAAATACCAATTTTATGAATGCTCACGGCCTTCACGATGACAATCATTACACCACCGTAAGTGATTTAGAAAAACTTGGTATGGCAATTATTCAAAACGAAGTTTTGCTTAAAATGTGCGAAGCATCAAGACACACTGTGCCCCCTACAAATATGACCGAAGAACGATACTTGGTAACTACCAATCAAATGTTAGACCCAAATACAAGTTATTATTATAAACGTGTTAAGGGCCTTAAAACCGGTTTTACTGATGAAGCCGGCAGATGTCTTATGACATATGCAGTAAACGAAGATTTAGGTCAGTCTTATCTTTGTATCGTTACAGGTTGTAACCCCAAAAATGAAAAAGATCAATATGTTAGATATGATTTTGAAGATACATACAACCTTCTTTATTGGGTATACACCGAATTCGAATACGTTTGTGTTGCCAAAAAAGACCACCATGCTGCCGAGGTCGCTGTAAAACTCTGCAAAGAGCGTGATTTTGTTCTTACTGTCACCGAAAATGATTTTTCTGCAATTATCCCCAAAAACTCCCTTTCATCTATTATTATAGAACCTCATTTGGATACAAATGAAATTGACGCTCCTGTCAATAAGGGCGATTATTTAGGATATGCTATAGTTTATTGTGCCGGAGTGGAATTAGGTCGTGTCAATTTAGTTGCTGCAGAAGACTGCAAAAGAAGTTTTACACTACTTGTTACCAGTAGTATAAAAAAAGTGTTATTCCATCCGGTTATGATTGTTATATTTAGCATCTGCATTATTACACTTGCTGTTTTTATAGTTTTAAATGTTAGAGAAAACATTATCAGAGCAAGAATGTATGATGAGAAAATCAGACAAAAAGAAAACGATAATAATATTACTGGCAGGTGGTAAATAGTGAATAGTTCATTTTTTGCAATGTTATTTCGAATGAAATACATTGACCGATGGGCTTTGATGCGTAACACCCGTTGTGAAAATTTGAGCGAACATTCTCTCGAAACCGCCATGATAGCCCACGCTTTAGTTATCCTTCGCAACAAAAGATTCAACGGAAATTTTAATCCTGAACGTGCTGCAACTCTTGCTTTATTTCATGATTGCAGTGAGATTATCACCGGTGATTTACCTACCCCTATTAAATATCACAACGAACAAATGAAATCGGAGTATAAGAAGATTGAAAACGAAGCAAACAAACGTCTTCTTTCTCTTCTTCCCGATGATTTAAGAGAAGAATATTCTACCATTTTCTACAAAAATGAAAAGGATATCGAACTTTGGGAACTTATAAAAGCTGCAGATAAACTTACTGCACTTATTAAGTGCATTGAAGAGAGAAACATGGGTAATAAAGAGTTTGTATCCGCCGAAAAAGCATCTCTTGAAGCCCTAAAAAATATGAATATACCTGAAGTAGATATATTCATTAAAGAATTTCTACCCGCATTTGAGCTCACCATTGATGAACAAGCATAATTTTTAAGGAGTGATATCAAAATGTCTCTTGCCGATAAAATTTTAATTGATAATCTTAAAGATATTATTACAAAC
>JAZQJN010000039.1:0-4684 GCA_045541655.1 Acutalibacteraceae bacterium | reverse complement strand
ATATTACCGGTTGGCTCAACGAACTTGCCTTTGTTCCCATCGACTTCAATAAGGATGCTATCGTTGACCCCTGGGCAGGAGATTACGGCACCGGTGCTATGTATTTCTGCCAGGAAGGCGTAATCAAACTTTCACCCGCCGCAGGTATCGAACTTGACCCCGCCCTTTCTCCCGCAGAGAAGTTGAAGGTTGTTCAAGGACTTATGCTTGAGGGCGACGAAAGAGCCGCAAAGATATACGAAACTATCGGCGTATATTTTGGATATTCTATCGCTTACTATTCAATGTTCTATGATATTAAACACCTTATCATTATGGGACGTGTAACCAGCGGTGACGGCGGTGTAATCCTTCTTGAAAATGCCAAAAAGGTGCTTAAAGAGGTATACCCAGAACTTAATATCAACCTTTATATCCCAGATGAGAAGAGCCGCCGCGTAGGCCAATCTGTTGCTGCCGCATCTCTTCCCAAGTGTGATGCATAATAATTAAATAAAAATATCATTAAAGCGGAGCGTTATGCTCCGCTTTTTCACTAATTATCTAACAAATAGTTGAAAATTGTTGACATCTATGATATAATACTGATATTCTGCCGTATTGTGTGTATGTAGAAAATATAAGGATTGGGGGAATATTATGGATTTACTGATTTTATGTCATTACGGACTATATCAAGATCTTTCAGCATCCTTTGTTCATGCTCAATCCAAAGCGTTCGCGGGAATGGGGCATCGTGTACGGGTCATTATCCCCATTGCTTATGGCAAAAAGGATGCAAGTGGAAAACGCATTTCCCCTTGTTTATCTAAGAGTTCTGTTGATGGTGTCGAGTTATACTATATACGATATATTTCTCTTTCAGGATATGGTGAGAAAAATTGGAACGTAAATAGAGCTGCGAAAGCCATTAAAAATAAACTTTCAGTAATCACAAAAGACTTTACACCGAAAGTTATATATGCTCACACTTTAGGGTTTGATAGTAGAGTAGCCGCTTCACTAAAATCCCAACTTGGATGTCCTTTGGTGGTAACCTCTCATGGATCAGATTCATCTATTCCATATGAAAAAGGAGAGTTAGATAGTCTTCGTAATTGGTGCGACCAATCGGATAATGTAGTTGCGGTTAGTTCTGCGTTAGCAGAAAAAATCAAGAAAAGCGGTACAAAGACTTCTGTAAAAACTATTCATAATGGCTTTCGCACCGAACATTTACCCACCGATACACCTAAAATTCCCGAATCTTTTGTTCAGGTAGGTCATTTAATCGACCAAAAAAGAGTTAATGTCACTATTGAGGCATTTGCTGAAATTGCAAAGATAAGACAAAATGCAACCTTGACAATAATCGGTAACGGGCCCAAAATGGAAGAGTTAAAAAATTTATGTAGTTCCTTGAATGTGGCAGATAAAGTTACCTTTACAGGTCATATCCCAAATAATCAGGTGTTAGAAATTATGGCACGGAGCCAATTTTTTGTAATGCCCAGTGTACGAGAAGGTTTTGGTATTGTGTATATTGAAGCCATGGCATGCGGATGTATTACAATCGGGACCAAAAATGAGGGAATTGCCGATGTGATTCGCCACGGAGAAAACGGTTTTTTAGTATCACCGGATTCTCCTTCAGAAATTGTATCTGTGGTTGAAGAATGTTTAGAAAACCTCGATGCCCTTGAATGCATTAAAGTTTCAGGACAACGTGATGCAAAAGAACTTACTTGGGAAACCAACGTTAAAAGATATGTTGATTTATTTGAAGATTTAGTATAAATTATTATCTCAAAAATATTAAAACAAATGAGGATGCTTTGAAATGCAACAAATATTGTTAGATAAAGTCCTAAATCCAATTGCCAATCTTTACAAAGGATTAAGTGAACGAGCACGCGATATCATCTTCACTACGTCTGTGGCATTGCTTTTGATTTATAATGTTTTCAAAAGTCTAATACCGGATGTTGTGCCATATATAGCTGTATATATATTTGGTTCACTTTGCTTTTTCGCAGCTATATTTGCAATGATGAAGCCGAATATGAAACCTGTGGAATTTCGCAAAATACCATTGGTATTGTGGTTGTTGGGCAGTGGACTTATATGTATCACCTCCATTATATATAACGCCGATTGGCTTTCCGAGGCCTTTTTAATGTTGGTACTGTGCCCTTTAAGTTTTATTGTGTGGGGAAATGTAGATCATCAAAGAGTGCTTAGACTTATCAGTAAGTCTTGTATCATCTCTTTTCTGGTACATATAGTATCTTCCGCATTATTGGTACCTGTGGAAGACCGCCAATATGGTGGTATGTTCAATAATGTAAATGGTGCAGGTCAGTATTTGGTACTTATATTTGTTTGTCTGCTTGTTGAATGCATGAGAAAACATAAGCGTAAATGGGTAGAAGTTTTGTGCTTTATCTTGCTTGGTATGTGTAGTGCACTTATATTTTATACCAATTCACGTACGGGATTATTCTCTGCCATAGCGGTGTTTATGGTAGTTGGAATAATATATATATTTCGCGAGTGGCGTACCTGTAAAAAAGAGGTTATGCTCAGAATTTTAGCTATGATTCTTTGTGTTTCCGTTATGTTGCCTACTACTATATATATTTTCCGCGGATGCTATAAATATAGCGGCTGGTTGCGTGAATTGACTGCTTTTGAGTTTGTTTCGGGCACCGATGCTAATGAAGGCGGCTTTGCAAGTTTCTTTGAATACGCAAAACAAAAAACCGAAATTGCGGATAAGAATATGGACGAGATCTCTACAGGACGTACTGCAATTTGGAAAGCATATTTAAGCAACTCCACCTTTATTGGTAGTGAGGTAGAAGAAAGCTTTTTTGTAGAAAGCCGTAACCATAATTATTCAACAGCCCATATGATTTGGATTACGTATGCATTCCGTCACGGATATATTTGCTCGGTAATTTTGTTTTTATATAGCATTATTATGTGTGGTGTGGCGTTTGTTTACGCACGGAAGGGCAGAGGGGATCCTTGGACATTACTGCCCCTGGCTATCACAATAGTATTTTTGATTACATCTGCTTTGGCTTCAATAAATACTCCTTACAGTTATATGCTCACTATTTGTTATTATTTTGTACAAACCTGGCTTATTGGTAAAGGTATAAAAAAAGGACCGGAAGATAATGAAAAAGCTATTTCGGAAAATTAAAGAATTCGCTAAAGATGGACTGTTCCATATTTTTGGCGGAAGTGTTGTTTCGAAAATATCCGGAACTTTATCCACCTTTATCGTTATTCGTCAATTAGACAAGGTGTCTTACGGTGAATACGTTAGTGCAAACAATTTGTTTTCTTATCTTACTACCTTTGTAGGATTAGGTCTTGCAAACGCGGCACTTCAGTATTGTAGTGAAAAAATATCTCAACAAAAAAAGAATGGTATCCACGCATTTTCCATAGGCGTTGGTAGTATGTCTAACTTTTTGCTTGTAATGGTAATTTTAGTTATGGCCTTTATCAAGTGGAAAACAGGAGATACAACCGTAGCGAAATACCTGATTTTTATGTCGGGGCTTCCTTTTGTTATTTATCTTCACACATATTTCCAAATAGTACTTCGTATAGACCTTCGAAACAAAGAATTTTCCTTCAGCAGTATGGTGTATTCAATATCAATGCTGATAGGCAATATTGTAATGACTCATTTTTACGGTGTACCGGGTTTAATTATTTCCACCTATATCGCTACTGCCTTTGGTGCCCTCAATAGTGCGTTAATTCTAAATAAGCAAAAGTTTTTCCGCGAAATCAGAAAGAATAGAGAACGTCCTTCAAAAGAATATAAAAAAGAAATATCTAATTACGGTTTTGTATATGCCGTAACAGGTTTTTCTTCTATGATATTGTTGCTTCTTGATGTAACCTGCTTGGATATTATCTTGAATGACCCAACAATCTTGGCGGATTATAAGGTGTCCACCACTATTCCTACAGCACTTGCCTTTATTCCCAGTTGTTTAATAGTATATTTTTATCCCAAAATGGTTCGTGCTTTTTCTGAGGGAAGAAAAAGCGGTCGTGCTTACGTGTCAAAACTTCTTAAAGTGTTTTTGCTGATAAATGGCGGGCTTGCCCTTGTAATGATTTTAGGTGCCCCCATAATTATAAGAGTAGGTTTTGGGGCACGATATAGTGGTGGTAACGTAGTACCTATCTTTTGTGTGCTTTGTGTGAATTACCTTATCAATTCGGTGCAAATGCTTTATTCTCACGTGTTGGCGGTAGTAAAACGCCTAAAGGCAAACCTTGTTTTGTCATTGGTATCAGGTGCGATAAAAATAGGAATAAACGTTTTGATGATTCCTTGGATCGGCTCAATGGGTGCTGCAATATCCACCGTAGCCGTAACCTGTCTTATCACTACATTATATACCATTTATCTCATACGTTTTTATAAACAACCCGATGAGATAAAAGAAGAAATCCCCCAAGAATAAAATACGATAAAACAAAGGATGTAGATATTTTTCTACATCCTTTTTTCTTCTCAAAATCTCGCAAATAAAAAAGCATATCCCGAAAGATGTGCGAAAAAGTGTTTCCCCTGGATAGACTACTACTCCAACTGAATTAAAAAATGGTGTGGTATGCAATTGTTTTTTCATACCAAAAGCGAAAAGTAAAGCAAAAAAATAGCCACCTT
>JAZQJN010000038.1:0-19487 GCA_045541655.1 Acutalibacteraceae bacterium | reverse complement strand
CGCCTCATTGTCATTTCCAAAAGCGCTTAAAACTGCTGTCTGCGATGGAATGGATATTGCCCGGATTCCTCCCTGCAGGGATTTTGCAAGATGTGGGCTTTGATAAATCCGAACTAATGCTATCTAAAGGAGATAAAATTGTAATGGTCAGCGACGGGGCTTTAAGTGAGGGCTCCGATTGGATAGGTGTGGAGTTGGAGGTCTTTAAAAACGGTACCGCTAATGACCTTGCCCACCATATAGCCGATTATGCCAAACGCCGAGCAGGTACAGGGAAGCACAGGGATGACATAACTGTTCTCACCGCTATAATTGAATAAATGCACATCATAATGAATAGGTGATAATAAATAATAATGATAATAATAATTTGGTTATTATGTCAATTGAATCATTTGTTTATTTATTATATAATGATTACGGAAGTATTAGAAGGAAAAGGAGTTGCTATTATGAAAAGATTAAAAACATTATTAGTATTAACACTTTGCTTAACTCTTGTTTTTTCTATTGTACCATTTGTATCCGCTAATGATTCTTTAGAACCACTTGTACCTGTTGAGAATATTTACCAACCTCCTGAAAATGTGGGTTCGATGCATATTTATGCCGATAGATTACAGGTAACTATTCGTAGTGAATATAATCCTTTGGAAAGAACCTATTCTGTTGATGATTTCCCCGAATTTGCACAATATATTAGAAAAATTGACATTCATAAGGTTGGGAAAGATAGCCTTCGTGATGAATACAAAGATGAAACAATGTTAAATACAAGAACCTTGTTTATTACCACCACAACCAAGACCAGAGTTGATTTAGTTGCACTTATAAAGTTGGTTGAAACAAGCCCCCTTGTTTTTAAGGTTGAACCGAAAGATTATTTTGATGGAGTTGCGTATCCAGATATTGTGTACCCTGACGGTAGTATTTTTGGCGGGATAGATGTTTGCGCTTATTGTGCCCTTTACACTTTGCAACATGCAGTCGGTAAGGTGGAATTTACAGACCGTCAAAGATGCTACGGTGATATGGATGAAGATGGTGTAATAACTACTACCGATGCCCTTATGATTCTCCAAACGTCGGTGGGTAAACTTAAAAGTGGTGGCAAAGCACACTCAAAATGGATGAAATGGTTAAGAAGTGATACACCCCCCGAAGTGATGCTTGGAGATATTGGTTAAATAGAATTTTGCCTCGCCTGATTTTTTAGGCGGGGCTCTTTTATTTTTAATAATTTTTGCCAAAAATAGTCAAGGAGAGCGGGATGTAAAGTCCCCAATTTTCCTTGACTTTTTCATATGTTTTTGATATACTATATCTGTATAAAACTAAACTGTGGGATAGTATGCTTTTTTGGGGAAATCGACCTCAATAATGTAATGATTTAGTCCCTATTCTGAACTCTTTGAAAGGAAGTTTATTATTACCTATGTTTGATATAATCACCAGTGCAATGAATGGAAATTTTAGTTTAATACAGGCACTTTCCTATGTCTTTGCATCTTGCCTTGTTATCTTTGCCGTTTTGCCCCTCCACGAGTTTGCCCACGCTTGGTCGGCTTACAGATTAGGAGACGGCACCGCCAAAATGATGGGAAGATTATCCTTAAATCCAATGAAACATATCGACTGGTTTGGTGCCGCTATGATAATGGCATTTGGCTTTGGTTGGGCAAGACCTGTCCCTGTAAATATGCGAAACTTTAGAAATCCCAAATGGGGGATGGCATTAACCTCCCTTGCGGGGCCTGTCTCCAATCTTATTGTGGGATTTCTTTCCAGAACAATATATCATCTGCTTGCGTTGTTGTTTTCAACTCTCCTTATTCAAAACGCAATTCTTGTGCAACTTATGTATTTAGTTTTGTATCTGTTTTTATTCCTTTCCGAAATCAACGTGGGACTTGCGGTTTTTAATCTTCTGCCCGTTCCTCCACTTGACGGTTCTCGTCTTCTTACCGCAATCCTTCCCGATAGAGTGTATTACAAAATAATGGCATACGAACGCTTTATTATGTTGGGACTTATGTTCCTAATCTTTATGGGTATTTTTGACCTTCCTCTTACCCTTGCAAGAAACGGTATAATGACTCTTTTCGATTTGCCTTTTGAATTGTTTATCAAATAGACTTTAGTAAAAACTTTTGTAAATGTGGTTGTTTTATGGAAAATCTTTCATACAAAATTGAGGTGTTTGAAGGTCCTCTTGACCTGCTTTTGCACCTCATATCAAAAAACAAACTGAATATTTACGATATAAACATTTGTGAACTCCTTGACCAATATATGGAGCAAATAAACCGCTACAAGGAAAACAATATGGAAATCGCCAGTGAGTTTCTTGAAATGGCAGCACGGCTTGTCCAAATAAAAAGTTATTCTTTACTTCCTAAATACGAGGATGAAACCGAAAAACTAAAGGATGACCTGTCTGGAGAACTCCTTGAATATCAAGTGTGTCGGACTCTTGCACAGATGCTCTCAACCCGCACCGATGGTTTTGGCAGATTTGAACGCCTTCCCACCGAGCCGGAAAGGGATTATACCTATCGACTCAATCATCCCGCCTCCACAATGCTTGATGGATTTATGGATGCAGTAGGCAGAGGTATGCGACGTTTGCCACCTTCTGAAAAGCCCTTTGAACCCTTGGTTAAAAAGCGTATTATATCGGTTTCCTCAAGAATAGTATTTGTGTTCCGCAATCTTTGGAAAAAGGGGAAAATGAAATACAAAGACCTGTTCTCTAAATCCTCCGACCGTTCCGAGATAGTAGCAACATTTTTGGCGGTTTTAGAAATGATAAAGGGTCGCCGTGTCGAAATCCACGGAGATGATGAATATAGTGCCGATATTGTATTAGTTAGAAATAAGGATGATGAATAGTGAAAATAAATGAATATGCCTCGGCAATAGAGGCAATACTTTTTGCAAGTGGAGAAGGGGTATCCTTAGACCGTCTGTGTCTTGCCCTCGAAACCGATAAACAAACAGTTTTAGATGCAATAGATATTATAAAGTCCCGTTTCGATAAAGTGGATAGTGGTATCGAACTTATAAAGTTAGAGGATAGTTATCAATTAACCACAAAATCCAAGTATGCCGAAGTAATTCGCAAGGTGTTTGAACTTAAAAGGGCAACACCTCTATCTCAGGCGGCATTCGAGGTTCTTGCAGTGGTTGCCTACAATCAACCTGTAACCCGTGCTTACATAGAGCAGGTCAGAGGTGTAGATTGTTCAGGTGTTATCGCATCACTTTCTCAAAAGATGCTTATTGAAGAGTGTGGACGTCTTGATCTTCCCGGCAGACCATTACTTTATCGCACAACAGAGAACTTCTTAAGATGTTTCTCCCTTGAATCTATCGCCGACCTACCTCCCATTCCCCAAAATGATGAGGATAACGGTCAAATGACCATAAGTTTAGAGGAGAAAGAAGAAAAGACCGAAACAGTAGAGGAATCCGCTCAATAATGAGGTGTATGCAATGACTTGGCTATATGTTTTGGTAGTCATTTTCATATTGATTGTGGCAATACTGTATTCCCCTGTTCGTGTAAATGGAGAATATAGTGATGAAAAGATATATCTTTTTGCAAAATGGTTTTTTGTAAGATATGATGTATATCCAGTCGATAAGAGAAAGAAACAAAAAAGAAGAAAAAAGACAGAAAAACGAATACAAAGGAAAAGTCATACAAAAGGTAAAATCAGTTCCATATTATTCCTTAAGATAATGGCACTAACAATCATTGAGTTGGGTAAATGTGCTGTAGTTGTTTTGCGAAACGCAAACTTTAAAAAATTCGATTTAGAGGTTTTAGTTGGAGGGGAGGATGCCGCCGAAGCAGCTATGACCTATGGCGAGATATGTTCTTTCGTTTATCCGACTTTAGGTCTTTTACACTCTGTTTCAAAAATGAAGAATCCAAAGATAAACGTTTTTACCGACTATGATAAAAAAGACGTAGACGTAAAGTTTGTGTTTAGTGTAAATATTCCGTTGATAATACTTGTGGTATCTCGTTTCAAGATATTAACAGGTGCAATAAATAATGCGATTTAAAAATAAAAAAGGTGGTAAATAAAATGAGCGAAAATAATGTAAAAAACAATCCTGTAAATCAAGAGAGAAAAGCAGCAAGACCCCGTATATCAGCAGTTTTAGATGTAACTGTTGAAAAAATGCGTGCTATGGCAGATAGCAGCACTATCATCGGTGAGCAAATTGTTTTACCCGATGGTACAGTACTTATCCCTGTATCTAAGGTGTCCTATGGATTTGCCTCCGGTGGTTCCGATTTTTCCAGCAAAAACGCCAGCAATATACTTTTTGGTGGCGGTGGCGGCGGCGGAATGACCGTTACACCCGTCTGCTTTATCTCTGCTAAGGACGGCAATGTTGAATTGGTTCCTGTAGAAGTTAAAGATGCACCTATGGGTGCTGCCGAGAGAGCAATTTGTATGGCTCCCGAATTTTTTGATAAGATTGTTGCACTTTTCAAAAAGGAAGACAACAAAGAAAACGAACAATAAATTTACCCAAAAAAACATTTTGAGGTGTTGTAGTTATGCTTAAAAAGTTTTTATCATTTTTGATGATAGTTTGTGTGACAGGTATGTCATTACCCTTCGCAACATTTAATGCATCTGCAGCGGTAGATACCTCCCATATCAAATATGAAGATATCGGTACCGAAAGGGAAAGTGTACCCTTTGATCTTTGTGAAAGCACAGACAATTTTTATCATTATAACAATACTATCATAACCCTCGATACCAAAAACAAATTAGGTGGTTTAGGGAGCGTTAATTATCAAATTTCCCCTAATGCTGAAAATTTTGTATATTTTGTGTATCATAACAAAGTGAAAAATGTGGATGCTTCTAATTTTTCACATCTTGAGTTGGATATGTATTTTGATAACGTATCATTTCTTTCAGATATAAATTATTTACAATTGGAATTAAGCTCCGAAGGTCAATGCGATGTAGCTGAATTATACTTTAATCTTTCCACTGATTTTAAGGTTGGATGGAATCATCTTTCATTAGAATTATCCAAAGGTAAAGCATATTCTCAAAATGAAAAGACCTTTAATAAATCACACATAAACTATCTTCGAATTTATGGTTTCACCAATAGTCCCTTCACCTCATTCAATGCTAAACTTGACAATATATACTTCACCAAAGGTAATGGTGGAAGCATTCCCAACCAACCCGTTATGATGGGTGAAAGCATCGTAGGCGTTGGGTATGAAAACAATTCAAAAGTGTCATTGGATTCAACCACCAAGGTAGCGGGTAACACCTCCCTTCGTATGCATATTGGCAGCAATAGCAACAATCTTGCTCTTTTCCAATACACTCCCGCAGAACCTATAGATGCCTCAGGACTTACCCATTTTGAAATGGATATCTTCATTGAAAACCCCTACTTTCTTTCACATATCACCAATTCTCAATTTGAACTTTGTTCAGGGGGCACGGCCGATATTGAAGAAATATCCTTTAATATATTTCCTCAGTTGAAGGCAGGATGGAACCACATAGTCCTTCCTTTGGCAAATGGTACTGTACACAGTTCCAACGGTTTTCTGTTCAATATTTCCCATTTCAATTTCTTAAGGTTTTATATGTTTTACGACTCCGCTCTTACAAACGTAGACATAAACCTTTGTTTCGATAATATGTCCTTTACCGATGGTAACGGCGTGACAGTTTATCAAGCCAATAACGGGAACTACAAAAACACCTATACATCTGATTCTATTCCCGAATTTGGTGATATTGATGACGAAGGAACTATATCTGCAAAGGATGCTCTTTTGGTGTTACAATCTACCGTAGAAAAGATTAATCTCACCAACGCACAGTTTGTAAAAGCTGATGTTGATAACAACAAAGAAATTACAGCTACTGATGCTCTCATAGTGTTACATCGTTCTGTGGACAAAATAAATACATTCAAAGCCGAAGAATGTTTATCAAGTTATAACAGCACCGCCAATGACTTGGGAACCATTGGTTCAAAACTCATACATACAAAATACTATACCGATAAAGCGATTGTTGCTGATGCGGATGTTACCGCTTTTGGTGCTTACGGTGATGGTATTCACGATGATTATATGGCGTTTCAGGCCGCCCTTGATTATGCTGAACTAATAGGTGACGGAACAATTTTTATTCCCGTGGGAACATATAAGATTTCACGGGCATTACGAATATCCGAAGGTGTAGCCCTTATAGGTGATTCTCCCATTATTACCGATGGAGAATCAAAACGACCCGAAGGTACGGTGCTATACGCCTATTCAGGTAGAGGTAAAGAGGACGAAGAAAACTTTATTCAAACCCAAATTGGTGCCGAAATTCATAACCTTTCTATATACTATCCCGAACAAGACCCCGCCAATATCGTTCCATATTCTTACACCATTGCTCAAATGGGTCAATATGGGATATCCGTAAACAACGTTAACCTTGTTAACAGTTACAACGGAATCAGAATGGGACACAATGTTAACGCCCTTCAAAACATAGTTAATGTTACAGGATGTATACTCAATACAGGTATTCTTCTTGACAATAATGTCGATATTTGCCGTATGCAAAATATCCATTTTTCACCCGAATATTGGACTAATAGCGGCCTTGAGGAGATGGATGGTGCAACCAAGGCAATTGTTAAAGATTACACCAAAAACAATGCGGTTGGTTTTAAGTTACAACACATTGACTGGATATATCTCAGCGATGTTGAGTTGGACAGTATGTATGTTGGAATTATGTTGATGCAAACCGAAAGAGCAGGTCAAACAGGCGGCCCTAACGGACAAATATATAATTTCAATATAAATAATTGTGAATACGGTATATACTGCGACTATATTAACGCAATAGGAATGATGTTTACCAATGGTAATGTAGTGGCAGGTTATCCATTCTATTTCGGTTTGAAATTTTCCAGTTCAGCAACAATCAATAACACTGCAATTCATACTGTAGGATCTTATGGTGTACGCAATGACGGTGACGGTGATATTACCCTCGACAGATGCAAAATCAAGAGTCGACATACCATACCCAACGGTGTTGCATTATCCTTTGCAAACGGGAGTTTTGCCGTAACAAACACTACCATTGAAAACTTTATAACCGATATTGAACTTAGTGGCGTGGCAAAAGCAAGTAAGGCGATAAACGTAAATACCGAAGCCACCTTAACCAAATACGATCCCTATTCTTTTTTGACAACTACTTGGGATGAGGAATATGTTACCAAAGATTATAGCGAAATGGATTATGAGCAAGAACTTATAACCCGTCCATCGGCCGACAATTTCATAGATATAACTAAATATGAATATTCAGGTGATACTTCTAAAGGTATAGCAGGAAAATTACAATCCGCAATAGATGAACTGTATAAGTTAGGTGGCGGTTTGGTATATGTACCCTCGGGTCAATATACTTTAGAAACCAACATTGTAGTAAGAGAGGGTGTTGAAGTAAGAGGTTCAGCCAACGCACCTCATCATTCTCAAGTAGATTCGACCATATTTTTCACAGATTTTGGGCGTTATACAATGGAGACCGAAACAACTGCAGAGAAAGCCACTGCACTGTTCACTCTAAAAAACAGAGCGGGTATTTCCGGTTTTAAGATTGCTCGTCCAAAACAGTTTGAAAAAGAAAAGTTTGTTCCCTATTCCTACACGATAAGAGGTGAGGGGATGGCGGTTTACGTAAATAATGTTACCGACTGTAACGCCTACTATGGTCTTGATCTGTTTACCAATAAATGTGATGTCCACGCTATTAGCGGATATAACGGAGCCCCCCTGAAAAACGGTGTTGTTGTAGGAGGGTTAAGCACTAACGGCATAGTGAAGAATTGTCAACAGATATGCCATTTTTACTATGATAACCCCTATGTAGGATTCCAAAACGAAACACTCACCAAAGCATTGCTAAACACTCAATTTGAAAAGCTTGAATGCTATGTTGTTAAGGATACGGTTGACCAAATTTTCTTCAATAATTTTGCCTTTGGTACCAGATCGGGTATCGTAATTGATGAAGGAGCAGATGCCTTTATCCTTGCTCAAGGCACCGATAGTTCCTCTTATCCGTTATTGGCGAGGGGAAGTACTAATGGTGGTAAGGTAGATATAATAAACACACAGTTGGTTGTTCTCGGCAGTGCATCAGACCGCGAATACATAAGAGTAGAGAATACCTTCCAGGGTGATTTGAATATCATTCAAACTAATATGTGGGGCGAACCTGTGAACGGAATGACTGTTCGTGGCGGCAATGTTTATTTTAATCAAGGAACAATGCTTAGAGCAGGTGCTATTGGTGTAAGGGTTTACGAAAATACCAACCTAAAATTATCAGGCCTTTGTTTCAGACAGTCCGATGCAAAAATGGATATTTTCAGTAACAATGACACTGCATCTATAGTGTTTTTTGCTAATCGTTATATAGCGGGAAATGTAAAAAAAATAGTGGAAGCACGATTTGTTAAGACCACTGATTTTTAATATAATAAAAAATTGGTGATATTTTATAGAAATATTATTTGAGGTGTAATAATGAAAAAAAGACTATTATCACTTATTGTTGCAATGAACTTGATATTGGTGTCTATACCATTCACGTTTACTGCAAATGCGAGTGCGGATACTTCGCACATAAAGTATGAGTATATTGGTACTGAAAGAGATAGTGTGCCATTTGTGCTATGCGACTCAGTATCCGGTTTTCTTGTCCATACAGGCGATGAATTGAGTATAGACCGACAAAACAAAGTAGATGGAATTGCTAGTGTTGACTACAAAATTTTTGCAAACAATGAGAAATTAATTAGTCTGGAGTACAGCACTGAAAGACCGGTAGATGCCAGAAGATATACCCACATAGAAATGGATATATATCTTGACAGTATCGATTTCATTTCAGACCTTAATTACGCCCGTATGGTGTTAGATTCCGTAGGTAAGAGTGGCATAGCCGAAATATCCTTTGATTTTTTCAGCGGTTTAACTACTGGATGGAATCATGTTAAAATTGACCTTGCGGATGCAAAATACAGTTCCGCAAACAACGAACAATTTGATATTACCCACGTTAACTATCTTCTTATCAAGGGTGTTACCAATAATGCTCTTGTTACTACTCTGAATATCAAACTCGATAACATTTATTTCACCAATGGTAACGGCGGTAGCGTGGCTAACGTTCCTGTAACCATGGGTGAAAGTGCCGTAGGTTTCATTGCGGGAGCAAATGGTTATAGCGAACTTGACAAGACTAATAAAGTGGCAGGAAATGGTTCGGTTAAATACGTTGTAAAAGCAAACACCCAACAACATCTTGCTTGTAAGTATATCCCTGCAGATTACATTGATGCTTCCGGACTTACCCATTTGGAATTTGACCTTTACCTAAATAACGCAACAACCCTTTCTTATATCACTGATTTTCAAGTTGAACTCGGTTCGGCAGGAGAGGCAAATACCGAAGAGGTTAGTTTCAATATTGCAAAATCCTTAAAAGCAGGATGGAATCACATCAAACTTTCTCTGAACGAGGGTATATTCAACAGTAGTACCGATAAGGATTTTGATATTACCCACGTAAATTATTTTAATTTTTATGCTACCCTTTCCGGTAGTGTCAATACAGATATTCAACTCAACTTCGACAACGTTGAGTTTACCGATGGCAACGGTGTAACGGTGTATTTGCCAAAGAGCGGAAACTATAAATATAATGCCGGTAATGGTGCAACCACCTATAGATTAAGAGGTGTAAATTACAATAATACCTATGTTTCCGACTCGATTCCTGACTTTGGCGATATGAATAACGACCAAGAAATCACCGCAAATGATGCCTTGATTGTGCTTCAAGGCAGTGTGGATGCAATCGATCTTACCAATGCCCAACTGATTAAGGCGGATGTAGATAACAATCATAAAATTGCTACACTTGATGCCCTTAGAATTTTGCAACATTCGGTTGGTTCAATAAATACATTTGCCGCTGAAACAGCGTTGTCGGATTATGCATCAGCACCTACCGAATTAGGATTTACAACCCCTTCGTTAGTACATACCAAATACTATACAAATCACGCCGTTGTTGCAGAGGTTGATGTTACCGGTTTTGGTGCCTATGGCGATGGTGAACACGATGACTACGAGGCATTCCAAGCAGCCATCAACGAAGTAGGATACAGAGGTGGCGGTTCGGTATTTGTTCCCGTTGGTACATATAAAATTTCCCATGCACTGTATATTCCCAACGGCGTAACGCTTGTAGGTGATAACCCCATTATCAACGAAAACGGTACAGGCAAGACAGAAGGCACCGTACTATATGCGTATTCAGGAAGGAACCTTGAAGACGGAGAAAACTTCATTCAATTAGACTTGGGTGCAGGTGTACACAATCTTTCCATTTATTATCCTGAACAAGATCCAAATAACATTGTTCCTTATTCTTATACTATCAAACAAACGGGACATTATGGACGTTCTGTAAACAACGTAAATTTTGTAAACAGTTATAACGGAATACAAATGGGCACCACTATTAATGCACTCCAAAATATTATAAACGTTTCGGGCACTATCCTTAATAATGGTATAAACCTTGACCAAAACGTAGATATCTGCCGTATGGAAGGTCTTTATTTTTCACCTAAATATTGGATAAACAGTGGACTTGAAACCATTGATTCATCAAGCGAACAAAACATCAGAAATTATATTAAAAACAACGCTGTAGGATTAACCCTTCAACAAATCGACTGGGTTTATTTGAGCGACGTATATATTGATGGTATGAACATTGCCGCTGAACTTGTTAAAACCGATAGAGGTGAAGGCGGTCCTAATGGTCAATTTTACAATTTTAATGCCACGAACTGTTATACTGGTATCACCTGTGATTATCTTAATTCTATTGGTATGATATTTACCAAAGGTACTATCAGTGCAGAATATCCCTTCATTTGTGGCGAGAAGTTCCAAAATTCCCTGTGCATCAATTCTATGAATTTCAAAACTACAGGGCCCTATGCTATAAAAAGTGTAGGATCCGGTGATATTACTATTGATAATTGCACATTTAAGAATGAATCAGATACTCCCTCAGGAACGGGTATATATCTTTCAAATGGCAGTTTCTCCGCTACCAATAGCACTATTGAGAACTTTGCCACCGATGTACAGTTAACCGGTACTGCGAAGGGCAGTATGCTTGTAAATGTAAACACCGAAGATAATATCAAAGCGGATGATCAAAGTTCGCTTCTCAGTAAATTCTGGGATGATGAATATATAAATCCCGGATATACCGAAATGGATTACAGACAAGAACTTATTACACGTCCCTCCGCCGATAACTTTATAAATCTTGCTAATTATGAATATTCCGGTAGCACTGCCGAAGGTATTGCGGGTAAACTTCAAGCTGCGATTGATGAACTTCACGCCCTTGGCGGTGGTATGGTGTATGTTCCTGCAGGAAGATATACTTTAGAAAAAAACATTGTTGTAAAATCGGGCGTTGAGGTTAGAGGATCTGCCACCAACCCTCACCATAATCACGTCAGAACAACAGTGTTCTACACCGAATATGGTCGACACGCTATAGGCGAAAATAAAGAAGCAGCAAATGTCGATGCACTTTTCACCCTTGAATCAAAAGCAGGACTATCAGGTTTTAAGGTAGCCCGTGCAAATCAGTATTCAAATCAAACCTTTGTACCGTATGCTTATACGGTGAGGGGTAATGGATTTGGTGTATATGTTAATAATGTTTCTGACCTTAATCCTTTCTATGGAATAGACTTTGCCACCAATAAATGTGATGGTCACGTTGTAAACGGATTTGACGGTGCTCCTCTTGAAGTAGGTGTAGCTGTAGGTGGCGGTAGTGCCAAGGGTGTGGTTAAAAACTGTCAACTTATTTGCCACTTTTACTATGATGGCGACTATGTAGGAAAACAAAACTACGTGTTGGCTGATGCCCTTGTTGCTTATCAAAAAATGTATCTTGATTGTTTTGTAGTTAAAGATACAAATGACCAAATATTGTTTAATAACTTTGCATTTGGCACTCATAACGGTCTTCTTGTTGATGAAGGTGCCGATGCCTTTGTTCTTACGCTTGGCATTGATGCTTCCAACTTCCCTGTTAGAGTTAGAGGGGAGTCTAATGGCGGCAAAGTAGATATGGTAAATACCCAATTGGCTATAATTGGATCTGTAAGTGAACCTCATTATGTAGAGGTTGAAGAAACTTATGATGGTGTTCTTACCTGTGTCCAAACCAATATGTGGGGATATCCCCAACGAGGAATCGATGTCAGAGGAGGAAAAGTAACCTTTACTCAAGGCACGGTGCTTGCTTCGGGCAATTTCGGTGTAAGAGTATATGGTGACACCGAACTCAAAGTGTCGGGCATTCATCATCGTAGAAATACCGGTGTGTTTTATGATATTTTTTCAAATGATGGTATGCCATCCCTTGTGTATTTTGCCAATCGTTATTTAGATGGTGAAGCCAGACCCCGAGTAGATGTAAAATATTTAAAAACCACTGATTTTTAAAATGTGTATAAATATAATTTTTATACATTATATTCTGATTGAGTTTGAAATTTGAAAGGCATTTAATTGAAATAAGTTTAGAATTAATAATTGTGAGGTGCTGTAAATGAAAAAAGGTTTATCGATTCTAATTGCATTAAGTGTGTTATTGGTGTCTTTGCCTATATCAATCACAAGTGCAAGTGCATCTACGGGACAAAGCGGATCTGTTGTTAAATATGGTGACGCAAACGAAAATGGCGAAGTTAATATTTTTGATGCTCTCGCTGTCCTGAAAAAAGCGGTAGGGGCTATTGAAATGGGAAATAGTCAGCTCGTCAAATCGGATGTCGATAATAACGGAGCTATTTCTGCCACGGATGCCTTGTTGTGTTTGCAATATTCCGCAGAAATTATAGACACTTTCCCTGCAAACAATGCAAATAGAGCTTATACAAACGGCGTAATTAGTAAAAACTTTAGTTCTCCTCAATTGGTGGTAACCAAATATTATACCGATACCGCAATAGTTGCCGACGTTGATGTTTTTGCTTTCGGTGCAGCAGGTAACGGTTCCACCGATGATACTACAGCATTCCAAAACGCTCTTAATCACGTTAGTAATAATGGCGGCGGTACAGTATATGTCCCTGCAGGTACGTATAAAATTGCATCATCATTAACAATTCCAAAAGGTGTTTCCCTCGTAGGTGATGCACCCGCTATTACCGATGGTGCAGCAGGTGCTGTAAAGGGTACCGTTCTTTATGCCTATTCCAAAACCGATTACTTCCTTAAAATGTATGAGGGTGCCGCAGTCCATAATCTTTCTATCTTCTACCCCGAGCAAAACCCCAGCAGTATTTCTGCTTATCCTTATACCATTAAACAAATGTCAACATATGGTATCTCGGTTAAAAACGTTAACCTTGTAAATAGTTATAACGGTATTTGTATGGGTCCCGAATATAACACCCTCAGTAACATCGTACCCGTTACAGGAACCGTTATGGGTACAGGTATCTTACTCGATAACAACTGGGATATCTGCCGTATAGAAAACCTTCACTTTGGTCCTGAATATTGGCAAAACAGTGGACTTACCTCTTTCTCTTCTTCTGCATCAAGTAATCTCGCTAACCATATGAAGACCAATACCGTTGGCCTTGACCTTCAACGTATTGACTGGACATATATCAGCGATATTTGGCTCAATACAATGAAAACTGCCGTTTGGTTTAGAAAAGGTACCGATGGCGGTTGTCCCAACGGTCAGGTTTATAACTTCTATATTTGGAATTCCAACGAAGGATTTAGATGTGATAATATTGCCCAATATGGTATGGAACTTACTAAAGGTCAAATTACTGCATCAACCCCCATTACCTGTGCACCAAGTTTTGATGCGTCTCTTACCGTAAACTCGGTTACCCTCGAAACGACCAATCTGTATGCTTATTATAATGCAGGTAACAGTAGAGCAACCTTCGAAAAGTGCACCTTCAAAAAGAACAGTTCCGTCTCTACCACCGCAATTTATCTTGTAGCAGGTAGTGTAGCGGTCAATAACTGTACCACTTCAAACTATACTACCGATATTTATCTTTCATCAAGTGCAACCGCCAGTAAGGCAGTAAACTTCAACACATCATCCACTCTTAAGGTGAGCGGTACAACCTCCAGCTTGAGCAGAGTTTTTGATAGTGGATACGTAAGTCCTTCTTATACCGAACTTAATTATCGTCAAGAAACCATCACCCGTCCGTCTGGTAGTGCATTTATTAACCTAAATGCATATAGCAATGGTTCGGATGATGCAAGCCGACTCCAAAACGCAATCAATGAAGTTCACTCTGCAGGTGGCGGTGTGGTATATCTCCCCGCTCATAATGTAAATGACCCTTGGAACCACGCTTATTGGTTAGGAAGCAACATAACCGTTAAATCCGGTGTTGAAGTAAGAGGTAGTTGGACTGCTCCCTTCCATTCTATGGTATCAGGCACCGTTATTTATACTGCATTGGGTCAGGGTACAAGTTCTCCCGCTACCGATACCGCCCTCTTTACACTTGAGGCAAAGGCAGGTATCTCCGGTTTTAAGATGGTTCATCAAAGCCAGTATCAAAACAAAACATTCTGGGCGTTCCCCTATATGGCACGCGGAAACGGAATGTGCGTTTACGTAAATAACGTTTGCGGTGTAAACTCCTATAACGGTATTGACCTTTCAACCAATAAATGTGACGGTCACGTAGTTAATGGTTATGTTGGATCACCTCTGAAGAATGGTATAACCATTGGTGGCGGAAGCACAAATGGTATAGTTAAAAACTGTCAACTCCTGTGCCACTATTTCAGTACAAGCAACAACTTGTTTGAGTTCGAAGCCGATACAGGAAAATTTGGTGATATTATTACCAACTACGAAAGAGCTAACCTTGAGACCTTTGTAATTAAAAACACCAAAGATCAGATTATGTTCAACAACTTCACCTTTGGTGCTTTGCACGGTGTTGTTTTTGATACCGGTGCCGATGCCTTCGTTCTTACCCAAGGTGTTGACGCTTCAACCAATGCCATTACCGCAAGAGGAACCCCTTCTGATAAATTAACAATGGTAAACACCCAGCTGGTAAACCTTGGTTCTGCATCCACAAAAACCTTTGTTAATGTTGAAAGTTCTTTTGGTGGCGACCTTACTATGATTCAAACCAATATGTGGGGACTTCCCACTACCGGTGTTATAGCAAGAGCAGGTAAACTTACCATGAGCCAGGGAACAATGCAGGAATGCGGAACCTATGGTGTAAACGTTTCCGGTTCTACTAAATTCCAGTTATCTGGTATGTGCTTCAGAGATGCCGACCCCACCTACTTTGTATATTCAAGTAACTCTAATGCTAACCTTACCGTATTTGGTAATAGATACGCGAGAGATACCAACAAAGCCGCAATAATTACATCGGGGATATCTAAATCCACCGACTGGTAAAAGGTTTTTCGCATAAATTTATCCTCTCTCTTTGCACTAAAATTTTGAAATACAAAAAGTATTCCTGCAATTTTAATGCTTCGAGAATAGAATAAATTTATTGCTACAAAAAATTCGCATAAATTTATCCTTCCTCTTTACACTGAAATTTTGAAATACAAAAAGTATTATCGCAATTTCGATGGTTTGAGATTAGAATAAATTTATTGCAACAAAATTTCACACAAATTTATCTTAATAAACATATAAAGACCACCTTCATTTGAAGGTGGTCTTTTAGTTGTAATAATATTTCTATGCTCTGTTGCAAATTTCCATCGCCTTGTTGGGTTGACCGTTTACCATATATCCAATGGTATCAACGGCGGTGTCGATGGCCTTCGCAAGTTTGATTTCATCATCCTTCGATATTTTACCGAGCACATAATCGGCTAAATCCATATCGGGATGGGGCTTTTGACCGATACCCACCTTAATTCGGGGGAAATTCTCAGTGCCCAGGTGCTGAATAATAGACTTAATTCCGTTATGACCACCTGCAGAGCCCTTTTCACGAATACGAAGACGACCTACGTCAAGGGAGGTATCATCAAAACAAACGATTATATTTTCAGGAAGGATTTTATAGAATGATGATGCCTCTTTAACCGATTCGCCCGAAAGGTTCATATAGGTAGACGGTTTAAGAAGAAGGCATTTAACACCGTCAATGGTACATTCGCCCATAAGACCTTTGAACTTCACCTTTGTAACCTTGACGTTGTTTCTGTCGGCGAGGCGGTCAATAAACATAAACCCAACGTTATGGCGAGTCATTTCATATTTAGCACCGGGATTGCCAAGTCCCACAATAAGATATTCAATATTGCCCGAGGGCTTTTTCTTGAATAAACCCATAATAAAATCACCTATGATTTACGAGATTCGCAGTAAGCACAGCGATAAACACCGCTCTCTTTGTCGGTGAGCTTGAAAATTTGGTCAAGTTCGGTTTCTACCGAGGTGATGCAACGGGGATTTTTACATCTTACTACGTTAACAATTTTTTCGGGAAGGTCAAGATGTTTCTTATCCACAATAGCACCGTCTTTGATAATGCTTACGGTGGCGTTGGGATCAATATATCCAAGCAGATCAAGATTCACGTCAAAGTCAGAGTCAATCTTAATAATATCTTTTTTGCCCATCTTGTCGCTCTTAACGTTTTTGATAATAGCAACTGCACAGTCAAGTTCATCAAGATGGAGATATTTATAAATTTCCATACTTTTACCCGCCTTGATATGGTCAATAACGATACCGTTAATAATGCTATCTACCTTCATTTTCGGCCACCTCCAAAAGTGTCTTAATAAGAGCCATACGCACAATTTTGCCGTTTCTTACCTGCTTAAAGTAACAAGCTCTGGGGTCGGCATCCACCTTGGGAGAAATCTCGTTTACACGGGGGAGGGGATGAAGAACAATCATATCATCCTTACCAAGTGCCATTTTGTCGGTGTCGAGAATGTATGTATCTTTAAGGCGGATATAATCTGCTTCATTGAAGAAACGTTCACTTTGAACACGGGTCATATAAAGGATATCAAGTTCGGGTAAAACTTCTTCCATAGTCTTGTGTTCGCTGTAGGGGATATTTTTCTTATCAAGGGGATCTTCTTTAATATAAGAGGGCATTTTAAGTTCATCGGGGGAGATAAGATAAAAACTGTTGCCCTCATATCTTGACATAGCGTGAACAAGGGAGTGAACGGTACGACCGAATTTAAGGTCACCGCAAAGACCAATTTTAAGATTGGTAAGACGACCCTTTTCTCTGCGGATAGTCAGAAGGTCGGCAAGGGTTTGGGTGGGATGATTATGTCCTCCGTCACCTGCGTTGATAATGGGAACAAGTGTAGTTTGGGTGGCTGCAAAGGGAGCACCCTCTTTAGGATGACGCATGGCAATAATATCGGCATATTCCGAAACAACGCGGATGGTGTCGGTAACGGTTTCACCTTTAGATGCAGATGAAGATGACGCACTTGAGAAACCTAATACGCTACCGCCTAAATCAAGCATAGCCGACTCAAAACTAAGACGGGTGCGGGTGCTGGGCTCAAAGAAAAGAGTAGCAATCTTTTTTCTTTTGCAAACTTCGGCATATTTATCCTTGTTTTCGATGATATCATCTGCAAGGTCAAGAAGTTGGTTAATTTCCTCTACCGAAAGATCGGTAATATCGATTAAATGTCGCATATATATCCTTCCTTTATTTTTAACTATCCAATCCAGGATTCGTCAGAGGGGTTGTTTCTGAATTTAGTAAGACGTTCAATATCTTCGGCTTTGATATATCCTTCTTCAGCAGCAACGGGGAGGAGGGTATCAAAATCGGTGATGCTGGTGTTTTCGATGTTAGCAGCGGCAAGACGGTCAATACCCTTTTGCATACCATAGGTGAAGATGCTTACAACACCAAGAACTTCGGCACCTGCCTCGCGGAGAACGTTTACAACCTCAACAACACTACCGCCGGTAGAGATAAGGTCTTCAATAACAACCACCTTTTCGCCTTTATCCAAACGGCCTTCAATTTGATTGGTTCTGCCGTGGTCTTTAGCAGCGGAACGAACGTATCCCATGGGAAGTCCTAAAATATCGGCAGCGATAGCAGCGTGGGCAATACCTGCGGTGCTGGTGCCGAATAATGCTTCACATTCGGGATATTTTGCCTTAACGGTTTCGGCAATAGTGTTTTCAACACGGGTGCGAACTTCGGGAGCGGTAAGGATAAGGCGATTATCGCAGTAGATAGGACTCTTAATACCACTTGCCCAGGTAAAGGGATCATCGGGACGTAGAAATACTGCCTCAATGGATAAAAGGTCTTTAGCAATTGTCTTTTTCATAATATTTTAATCCTTTCCTTCAGGGGTATTTAGTCATTAAATTCTTTAACGCAACGCTCGTAAGCGGCAACGGGATCTTCTGCGGCGGTGATGGGACGTCCAACAACAATATAATCGGTGCCCATTTGTTTTGCCTTGTCGGGGGTGGTAATGCGAACCTGGTCGCCTACGTCTCCGTCGGCAAAACGAATACCGGGGGTAACGGTCATAAATTCACTTCCGCATCCTTCCTTAACAAGGGGTGCCTCAAGGGGAGAGCAAACAACACCGTCAAGACCTGCCTCTTTGGCATTTTGAGCATACTTAACAACGGTGTTTTCAATGGTTTCGTTAATGAGAAGTTCCCTTTGCATTCTTTCCTCGCTGGTGGAGGTAAGCTGGGTAACCGCCAAAAGAATGGGACGACTGCCATCTGTACGGGTAAGTCCTTCCAAAGCTGCTTTCATCATATCAATGGTACCTGCAGCGTGGAGATTACACATATCTACGTCAAGAGAACTGAGAACTGCCATTGCCTTTTTGACTGTGTTGGGAATATCGTGAAGTTTAAGGTCTAAGAATATCTTGTGACCTCTTGCTTTAATATCTTTAACGATTTGAGGACCTTCGGCATAAAAAAGTTCCATACCGATTTTAACAAAGGGCTTTCTGCCTGTGAATTTATCGAGAAAACCTAACGCGTCCTGAGCATTTTTAAAATCCAATGCAATAATTACATCTTTACCCATATATATCTACATCCTTCAAAATAAAATACAATATTATTCCTCTGCACCGCAGCACTTTTTATATTTCTTTCCGGTGCCGCAGGGACAAGGATCGTTGCGACCGACCTTTTCGGATTTGGTCTTAACAACGGTCTTGGTTTTGGCACCTTCTCCCGCTCTGCTTGCAGATGTAATGGTGGCTTGTTGTTTTCTTTCAACGTCCTCTTTGGCTTGAACCTTAAGAGTGAGCATCATCTTTGCGGTTTGTTCAC
>JAZQJN010000037.1:0-1861 GCA_045541655.1 Acutalibacteraceae bacterium | reverse complement strand
CGAAAGGACAGTTCGCCTTTCGGTACACGATGTATGTTTAATATCGGATTTAAGTTTATCCGCGGATATTTTTATATCATTTTCAGAAAGCAGACGAACAAACTCCCCATTTGCCACCGAGATTTTCGATAGATATTGAGGGTTAAGTATATCTCCCACGCTTTGTACCGATGTGAGATAGTCAATGGCACTCCCCCACATATTCTCTGCAGATTCGGTTTTACCTCCTGATGTATCGTGATACACTGCTTGGGCCACTTCACCTTTATATGTTAAAACTTTTCCGCTTACCAAGGATATTATTCTATCAAGTTTATCTGCATACTTCTCATAATTATCTCCCCATTTTGCCTTGACTTGTTCCCTTGTTAAGAACAATTGGTCAACCTTGCTATCGGCAGTAAGGTCGGCTTTCATTATGCTTTCATCGGGTGTTTTATCTCTTTTTGCCTTGCGATGCAGGGCTAATGAATATGCCGCAACAGCTTGGGCTTTTAGAGCTTCATCTTCATAAGTGATACTCATCTCCCCTGCCACAACTCCAAAAACATAGTCCTCAACTGTGTATGGTTTAACCTCCTGTGTATCAGGGAAATACACGTTGAATATTATTCCACTTTTCTCGTCAGGCAGAGGTGATTTTTCAATACTTCTCTCTCTGAAAATTGAAGATGCTGAGGGGATTGTTATCATAAGTGCAAGAAAAATTGATATGTATATTAGTGTTCCTTTATTCATATACGCTCCCTAAAATTTATTATACTATTTAGAGTATATGAATTTTTAACACAAAAAATCACCGCAAAAGGAGAAATCCTTTTGCGGTGAAATTATATGTAGTATTGGGAAAAGATTATTTATTGTCTCCAAAGATAGAAAGAATATCTGAAAAATCTTCGGAATTATCAGTGTTAGAGAAAATATCATTTAAATCTTCAGATTTTGCATCGGCCTTTGCACGACGGGGATTGCCATCACTTGCAGCACCGGTAGCAATAACGGTGATTCTGATTTCATCATCAAGACTATCATCAATGGTAGCACCCCAGATGATGTTTGCATCTTCGTGAGCAGCTGCAGAAACGATAGAAGAAGCGGTGGTAACATCATCAAGACCGATATCGGAAGAACCGGTAACGTTAATGATAACACCACGGGCACCTTGCATAGAGGTTTCGATAAGTTTGCTGGTAATAGCAGCATTAGCAGCGATTTCTGCCTTATCTTTACCGGTAGCGGTACCTACGCCCATGTGTGCATAACCTGCATCCTTCATAATTGCGGTAACATCAGCAAAGTCGAGGTTAACGAGAGCAGGAATAGAGATAAGTTCAGAGATACTTTGTACACCTTGACGGAGAACATCGTCAGCAATATTGAAAGCGTTGGTAAGGGTGATTTTTTGGTCGGATACATATTGGAGTCTTTCGTTGGGGATAACTACCAAACTATCTACATGTTCGCGAAGAGCGGCAATACCGATTTCGGCTTGCTCCATACGACGTTTGCCTTCAAAAGAGAAGGGTTTGGTAACGATACCAACGGTAAGAATATCCATCTCTTTAGCAATTTGAGCAACGATAGGTGCTGCACCTGTACCGGTGCCACCACCCATACCACTGGTTATGAATACCATATCTGCAGATTTAAGTGCCTCAACAATAAGGTCACGGGATTCTTCTGCTGCACGAGCACCAACATCGGGGTTAGCACCTGCACCTTTACCACCGGTAACCTTTTCACCGATGTGAATTTTTTCGTCTGCTTTGGAGTTGTAAAGAGCCATTGCGTCGGTATTGATAGCGATGAATTGAACACCTTTAACTCCGGCATCAACCATACGGTTAACAGCGTTTCCGCC
>JAZQJN010000036.1:0-5572 GCA_045541655.1 Acutalibacteraceae bacterium | reverse complement strand
GGGCACACAGTTGGGCATCCCCCTTCTTTGCGGATACGCTATTGATAAAATGATAGAGGGGAACACCGATTTTAAGGGAATCGCAATCATCATTGGTATTATATCTGCCTTTGCCCTTACCTACGCCGTGGCTAATCAACTTTCATCGGTGGCTAACAATAAAATTGCCTACGGTATTTGCGGTGATTTGAGAAAAAAGATAAATAAAAAATTCCAAACGCTGCCCGTGCTTACCCTTTCCACCCATCCTACGGGTGATCTGGTCAGCCGAATGGTTGCCGACGTGGATACCGTTGCCGACGGTTTACTTCTCGGCTTTACAAACGCCTTTTCGGGAATTATCACCATTATCGCGGTACTTGTGATAATGTTTATCCTTAATCCTTATATCGCCTTGGCGGTGCTTGTGCTTACCCCCGCATCCTTCTTAACAGCCAAGTTTATTGCCTCTAAAATACACACGTTTTTTGAACAACAGGCAAAAATCCGCGGTGAAGAAACAGCCCTTATAAACGAACTTATCAAGGGACAGAATATCGTTAAATCGTATGGGCATCAAGAGATGAGTTTATCTGACTTTGACGAGATAAACAACCGACTTGAAAAGTCATCCCTCAAATCCACATTTTATTCAAGTTTAATCAACCCTTCCACCCGACTTATCAACAATATCGTATATGCGGCGGTTGCCCTTATCGGTGCTATATTTGCTCTATCCACCGACACCATCTCGGCAGGTGAACTCAGCGTATTTTTGAGTTACGCAGGACAGTACGCCAAACCCTTTAACGAGATAAGCGGCGTAATTGCGGAACTGCAGAATTCTATGGCCTGTCTTTCCCGTATATTCGCTCTGCTTGAAGAAAATGACCGCTCCCCCGACCCTGAAAATCCCGAAAATCCCGAAATGTTCGGTGATGTGAAGATAGATAATCTTTCATTCTCATACAGTAAAGACAAACCCCTTCTTTCCCATATATCTCTGGATGTTAAATCGGGACAACGGGTTGCAATAGTAGGCCCCACGGGATGCGGAAAAACCACCTTTATAAATCTCCTTATGAGATTTTTTGAGCCAAATGACGGTGAAATCCTTGTGGATGGGGTAAACGTTAAGAATATGTCCTATAAAGACCTGCGAAGCCGTTTTGGAATGGTGCTTCAGGATACCTGGCTTTGCACGGGAACGGTCAAAGAAAATATTACATACGGTAATCCAAATGCAAGTGATGAAGATATTATAACGGCGGCAAAATCCGCCCACGCCCATTCATTTATAATGCGTCTGCCTAAAGGATATGACACCCTTATTACAGGTAACGGCGAGAATTTATCCGAGGGCGAACGGCAACTTCTTTGTATCGCCCGTGCTATGCTTTGTCTGCCAAGTATTCTTATTCTTGACGAAGCAACATCCTCAATAGATACCCGCACCGAACTGAAAATTCAGTCTGCCTTTGATAAAATGATGAAGGGCAGAACGAGTTTTGTGGTGGCACACCGACTTTCTACCATTCAAAATGCCGATATAATTCTCGTTATGAATGAGGGCAGAATAGTGGAAAAAGGCACCCATCAAGAACTGCTCGAACAAAAAGGATTTTACTATAATCTTTATAACAGCCAGTTTGCTGAAGAGTAAATAAACGCTCAATCAAATGTATTTTACGGAGAGATTTTTATGAAATTTGGTATTTATTATGCATATTGGGAACAGGAATGGGGCGGTAATTTTATCCCCTATATTGAAAAAACCAAAAAATTAGGTTTTGACGTCCTTGAGGTGGCTTGCGGTGCCTTTCATTTAGAAAATGACGACTATTTTAAGGAACTCAAAAGGGTGGCAGATGCAAACGGAATGTTACTTTCGGGGGGATACGGTCCAAGACCCGAACACAATCTTGCCTCTCCCGATGATAGTGCAGTGGAAAACGCCTTCAAGTTTTATGATGATATTTTCAGGAAAATGGAAATTGCGGGAATAGACCGTATCGGCGGTGCTCTTTATTCCTATTGGCCCGTTAATTTTTCTGCAGGATTTGATAAACAAGCCGACACCGAAAAAAGCATCAAAAATATGAGAAAACTTGCCGATATTGCATCCGATCACGGAATCACCCTTTGTATGGAATCTCTAAACCGATTTGAAGGATATATGATCAACGAGGCATACGAATGTGTTGATTACGTCAAGGCGGTGGACAAGCCCAACGTTAAAACTATGCTTGACACCTTTCATATGAATATTGAAGAGGATTCGCTGATAGATGCCATCCGCCTTACAAAGGGCACTCTTGGTGCCTTCCACGTTGGAGAACCCAACCGAAGATGTCCCAATAAAAACAGCCGCCTGGACTGGTATGAAATCGGTCGCACCCTTAATGAAATCGGCTACGACGGATACGTTGTTATGGAACCCTTTGTACTTATGGGCGGTCAGGTAGGTAAGGATATATCTATCTGGCGTGATATGTCTAAAGGAAAATCTATGGAACAAATTGACCTCGATGCCAAAAATTCGGTAGAGTTTTTAAGAGAGGCATTTAAGAAATAAATCTCCATAAACGACTATACTTAATTCTCGGCCTCCCTTGGCCTTTACAGGAGGGGGACCGTGAAGCGGTGGAGGGATATACTTTCATAGCAAAAATCAATTTTAAAAATAATACCATACGTTTTTCAAAAATGAAACATAAAAGGGCGGACATAATGTCCGCCCTTAATCATTATATTATACTGTGTTTAACCATTCCAAATGGCTTTAATTACAGCTTCATCACTAAGACCGTTACTGTAATTGCGACTATCGTAGGCATAATACCAACTGCCAACGGCATTGCCGTTTACGTCATACTTTGTAGCAGGACGTTCACAAGGCATACAGAAGAAACTATTGTCAGACAAATCGTTTACCCATTTGTAAGCATATCTCAGGAACTCTTCACGGTATGATTTAGGTTGTGATAAGAACCAGGAGATTTCATCCATACCCCAAATGGTAACACCTACAGCATCTTTGGTTGGGTCGTGAATTATAGAAGCATCGTTGCCCCAGTTGTCTATTTCTACGAAGTAGGGAAGAGAATCGCATTTCCATCCGCTATAGGTCATACCGCCAAGACTGTTGCCGTAAATAGAGTCATTGTGTCCTACTTGTAAATATGCTTTTTGAGGATTGCTTTCTGTAGGACCACGTTTGGTTGTGCCGTTAGCAATAGGACGTGCAGGATAACTGTGGAAATCGAAAATCAAAACATCATCAGTTCCAACAATGCCGTGGGTGTGTCCGTTGAGAAGAACCATACCTCTACGTGCGTTATCTTTAGCGAATGCACGGATTTTAGCAATCAAATTAGTCCAACAAGCAAAGCCAACATCGCGAGAACCGGTTTGCATGACTTGGCCCATGTGTAATGCTTCATATCCGAGTTTGATGTATTCACAAGAACGATAATAGAAGAACATTTGGGTTTCAATTTGGGTAACGTCGGGGAGTGATTGATTAGTTCCCCATTGGTTAAGGCCTGTGCCGTCGGGGAAGCACATAGCTTTATAATTGAAGTTACGTGTTTGAACAGGAAGACCAAATGCTTCAAATACGTAAGCGGGAATAGCAATACTTTCAACACCTGAATGAGTAGTTTCAAATACACAAGCTTCGAAGATTACAAAAGGATCTTTGCTATGAACGTCATCAATAAATGCCTTTTGATTACTGTAGGTGCTGTAGTCACTGCTGCTTGGCATCCATACACATGCCATACGGGAGACGTATTTGGCGCCGGTATTCAAAATAAAATCGCTGGTATGAGTTTTACTTAAATTAGGACCATCCCATTGGTTTATAGATACACTGCGAGCAAGATAATTACATAAAACATCTTGAGAAATAGTGTATTGGAAACCATAGGTAGGATCATTTATTTCGGGCTTTTCAACGGGGAAAGATGTTGATGAGCCAACAGAATATTTCAAAATTAACATAGCATCCCATGCGGTAATTTTGCCTTCACCGCTAACATCGGCAATAGTTTTTTGTTCGTTAGTTAATGAAACGCTTCCAACTGAGGATTTTAATGTGGTTAATGCATCGGATGCGTTTTTGCTACCATTTTTATCAACGTCGCCATAATCTACAGCATTGGTTGCATAAACGTTGTCTAAAGCAAAATTTGTGGTGGTGGATAATGAACCGTAATTGAACCATGTGAATCGAATGGTGTTGATATTGGTCCAATCTGCATCAACATCTTCGGGGATTGCAGCGGTTTTAAGTGTGTATGTATGCCAACCTGCCTTAGTGTTGCTTATGTTCAAGGTGATATTAAAACCATCTTGACCTGTGGTAGCAAAGTTGACTTGCAAGTATTGATTTGCGGGTATTGCTTTTTCTACAAACAAATCAAATTTAATTGTGTTGTATGCGGAAAGGTTTTTGGTTCCGTTGCTAATAATAACCATACCGCCTATATCAGCGGATTGACCTTTAGGAGAGTTACAGCTGAACTTTAATCCCGTGTTTCCTTCGGTGGATTGATTGGTTAAGGATATATTGGTATTAAATGAACCTATTACGCCGTTAGTATTCTCTCCGTCATATAGCATAAAAGTGTCTTTTGACTTTGTTAAAATTTTGAATCCCATAATCATATCATTTGAACCGGAAGAATAAGATGTTCCGGTTATACTTTTAATATAAGCGGGATATGTAGCATTGTTTATGCCTACGTTTGCACCGCAAGCAATACCGATAGCATAGGAGGGTTTGTTGACAAAATAATAGTTCAAATAATAAGTGTTATAGGGTGTGAGAGTGGCTTTGTTATTAAAGTATACCGTGTAATAAGATACTCGGTCACCTACACTGGTGATACTTGCTTCGCCCGATGCAATCGCGGTACCTCCGGGTGTGGTTGAAACATCAATATGTAAAGTGACAGTTCCTGTGGTTAGCAAAAGAGATACACTTGCACCGTACATATCGGCGATTTCGGGCACGAAAGTTTGGGAAATATATTGCATATTGGCGTAGTTTGAATCACTGCCTGAAGTAGCATTTTTCGCACTCAAATGATATAACGATGTTGTGGCGTTATTTTCGGTAAAGGCAGCTGAACTAATGATCTGAAAAGCTATAGCATAACTAGTGTTAGTGCCGAAGCTAACTTGGGTGCCTGAAGAAACCGTCCAAATACGAGCGGAATTTTTAGTGTCGGATGTTCCGGCACCATAAACAATACAAAGTGCACCGTTAGCACGAGATGTTAAATAAACGGTCATATAATATCTTTGCCCGGGGTTAACAATAAGTTTTTGGTCAAGATATGCATTATACCAATTTAGGTCACTTCCCTTACTGGTGATATAAGTATCACCGGATGCTAAAGGAGTCCCACCGGGAGTGGTGGCAATTTCTATATGTAATGTAGCGTTAAGTGCGGATAAATTAAGACCGATTTTTGCTCCAACCATCTGATTGCTTGACGGAACAAAGGATTGGCAAATGTAGGTCATATCGCTGTAGTTAGCGGAATCTGAGGTTGCACCTTTTACACCTAAATGCCAAAGAGGG
>JAZQJN010000035.1:0-7520 GCA_045541655.1 Acutalibacteraceae bacterium | reverse complement strand
GATTCCCCCACAGTGTGGGGGAAATGTCGCGAAGCGACAAAGGGGGACGGCCTCCGTTAGAGGTGCTCCTGCCGACGGTCTACGGTAGGTTTGACGGCGGGAGCAAGCCCCCGCCCTACGATTCGCTTATACATTATGGTTTTAGTCGAAAAAATATATAGGTGCACCACAAATCCCTCAGTCAGCTACGCTGACAGCTCCCTTTTCAAGGGAGCCCGTTTTAAGCTTTTGCAAACAAAAACAGCTCCCTCATCAGAGGGAGCCAAAACAAATATACTACTACGCCAACGCTTGGGTAAGTCCAACTATCACAGGCATTGTTATTATAGACAGTATGGTGGAAAGTGCCACAAGTCTGACGGACAGTTCGGCATCTTTATCGAACTTTGCAGAAAAAATGGTGGTGGTGGCACCTACGGGGGCACTGGCACCAATTACACATACCGTAAGAACGTTACCTCTGACTCCCGCGATATACAGAAGTCCTAATGTGATAAGGGGAAATAATAAAAGTCGAAGCACAATGCATATATATGACCATTTATCCTTAAGGGCTGCCATAATATCCGCATTGGCAAGATAATATCCCACAAGAAGCATTGGAATAGGCAGATTAAGGGCGGCTATTGCAGCAATAGCATCCGAAAGGACAGACGGAAGTTGAATTCCCGCGGTATCTCCAAACTTTATAAACAGAGGAGATACAAAGAGGAACAATCCCACCACAACCCCTACAACACCTGGGTTAAATATTATCTTTTTAATATTTATATCCCCTGCATTACCGCTCATATCCACAAGTCCCCAAGTCCAGAGAACTATGTTAAATACGGCAAGAAATACTGCGGCATAAAGGGCTCCTTCGTGACTGCCATCGGTATCTATAAGTGCCTGGGCTAAGGGAAGTGCTATAAATCCTGCATTGGAAAACACCGCACCAAAACGCATTACGCTCTTTTTGGTTTCATCCTTCATTCTGAAAATAAAGGTAACGGCAAGTATCATAAACAGGTGAAGCACCACCGATACAAGGGCAACAACACCTATGTTTTTGAGTATTCCAAACAGTTCAGCCCTTTCATACTGGGTGGAACTGAATGCATTTATTATTACGCAGGGGGTAACAAAATACATTACGATATCTGCCAGACATTTGTTTGCCTCTTTTGTGAGCATATTTATCTTTTGACACACAAATCCAAGGGCAATAATAATGAAAAGCAGAGCAACCTTAGAAAATACGGTTAAAAAACAATCAAAAAATAGTTCCCACATAAAAACTATCTCCTAAAAATTACGGGCGGATAACCGCCCGTAGAATGATATGATACAACTAATCGATTTTTATCCCAAACTCTTTTTCCATAAGTTCGACAATTTCGTGTCTGTATGGCATAGAGGGGGATGAACCTCGACGGGTTACCGAGATACCCGAGGTACAGGTAGCAAAGTAAAGGGCGGTTTTAACATCCATTCCCTCGCCGATAGCGGTGGCAAATCCACCGTTAAAGGCATCCCCTGCACCTGTGGTTTCTACCGCTTTGGTGCTGGTGGCGGGAATGGTAAATTCCTCTTTACCATTAGAATAATATACACCCTTTTTACCCAAAGTGATAACTACGTTCTTAACACCCATCTCAAAGAATTTTTCTGCTGCCTTTCGGCAGTTTTCATCACTGTCGGGGTTAATTCCCGTAAACTGAAGTGTTTCGGTTTCGTTGGGGGTGATATAATCGGTGCCGTCGAAAACCTCTACAGGCACTTCAAGGTAGGGTGCGGGATTAAGAATAAAGGGTTTATTGTATTTTTTTGCAAGGGCTTTGGCGGTGAGAAGTGCATCAAGGGTTGTTTCAAACTGGGTGAGAACAACATCGCAATCGGCAAAATCTTTTTCGGCGGCGAGAACGTGTTCTCCCGTTACCTTTTCGTTTGCGGCAAATATAACGATAATGCGGTTTTGAGCATCCTTCTCATCTATTTCAATAAGGGCACTTGCGGTTTCATCTTGCGGGTCAACTACAATGTGTTCCTCGCTCATACCCTCGGTTTCATAATGCTTTTTGAGAATTTGTCCCAAAAAGTCATCCCCGCGGCGGCTGATGATTTTTACGGTTGAACCTGCACGATGGGCGGCGGTAAATTGGTTGGAACCCTTGCCTCCGGGACCGAATTTAAGGGTTGTGCCCTTTACCGTTTCTCCTGCAACAGGAAGATGGGGTGCAAAGCCGGTTACATCCACAATAAGGGAACCGGGTCCTACTATCTTAGCCATAAAAACACCCTTTCTAAAAATCTTTTACTAAAAAATTATTGTTTAGAACCTTCGATGATAGCAACACCTGAAGATGTGCCAAGACGTTCTGCACCAACCTCGATAAGTGCTTTAGCATCTGCATAGGTTTTGATACCGGAGGATGCCTTAACCTTAACACCGCCGGTAACGTTTGCCTTCATAAGTTTGATATCTTCAACGGTTGCAATTCCGGGGCCCATACCGGTACAGGTCTTAACAAAGTGAGCACCTGCTTCACAGCAAAGACGGGTAACGATAACCTTTTCTTCATCGGTAAGCATACCGGTTTCGATAATAACCTTAACGGTCTTGCCCTTTGCTGCCTTAACAACTGCGGCAATTTCATTCTTTACATAGTCATATTCTTTATCCTTAAGACGGCCGATATTGATAACCATATCGAACTCTTCGCAACCGAGATTATAAGCATCTTCGGTTTCTGCGACCTTAACTGCGGTGGTGTTTTGTCCCAAGGGGAAACCGATAACGGTGCAAACCTTTACATCGGTACCTGCAAGGAGTTCCTTTGCAAGGGTGATGTTGCAGGGATTAACGCAAACGGATGCAAAATCCCATTCTTTTGCAACTGCACAAAGTCCTTCGATAACACTCTTGGTGGAATCGGCTTTAAGGTTAGTGTGGTCAACGTATTTGTTAAGATTTGTCATAATAAATTTTCCTCTCTATTTATATTATTTTTTATTATAGATGTATTTTTTTACACAGTCAATAGTTAAGGGATATTATTTTAATCCTCATCAACAGTTTTGAAGGATTTACCCCAAAGTTTAACCCTTTCTTCGTAGGCCTCATTGAAACGCCAATCACGCCAAAAGGTAAGGATGCACATATCGGTATCGGATTCGGTATTATCCAGGGCGTGATAAACACCTGCGGGGATAAATATTACCTGACCGCCCTTTACATCCACAATTTCATCGTCGAGTTTAAGTTTACCTTCACCCGAAAGGATGTAGTAAATTTCATCCTCTTCGTGAACACCGCCGCCTAAGGCACATCCTGCCTTTACGGTGCCGTGGTTGATTTGGATACAGTCATCTCTGCCGGTAATAACGTGGTCAAGAATCATACGGGATTCGTATTCCTTACCAAATACAAGGGGTTTAACGTTTGCTACATCTACCTGTAAAGGCGGAAGTTTTTTCTTTTCCATTTTCAGCACTCCTTTTATTCAAAATCAATCATTATCTTTATCTTTTCATTATTGTATTTTGAAAGATTTTCAAATACGTCTAATGAATTTTCAAAGGGAATGTGGTGGGATATAATGGGGGTAAGTTTGATGGGGTTTTTGCACATTATTTCGCAAACACCCTGGGCGTTACCGTCACATCCTGCGGCACCTACCAAACTGACACATCCGTGAACAAGTTTATCAATGGGGATATTGTTAATCTCTTTTTCGTAAAAACTTACCACCGAAATACGGCCAAAACGGGCAACCATATCTATGCATTGGAGGAATGCAGATTCGGCACCTGAAGTTTCGATAATCATATCGGCTCCCTTACCGCCCGTTAGTTCTTTTACCCTTTCAACAGCGTTTTCGTTGCGGTTGTTAATTGTATAATCAACGCCGACTTTTTTAGATATCTCCATCTTGCTGTCATTACGTCCAACAAGGATAACCTTACCTGCACCGTAATACTTTGCAAGCCAGGCCGATATCATACCGATAGCACCGGTGCCGATTACAACTGCGGTTTTGCTACTGTCGAGATTTGCACCCTTAAAGGCATCGTAGGCAATAGATGCGGGTTCGATTAAGGCACCCTCATCCATAGAGAGTTCATCGGGGAGTAAGAATACGTGGCGTTCGGGCATATACATATACTGTGCATAACATCCTTCCCAGCACTTAATAGTGCCAACCGAACGGGTGTCTTTGCACTCCATATATTTGCCCTCTTTACAGGCATCACATTTTCCGCAGGATACAAAGTTGTCGGAATATACTCTGTCACCGGGTTTGAATTTAGTTACCTTTTCGCCCACAGATTCAACCACACCTGCCCATTCGTGACCAAAACGGCAAGGAAGGGTGATTTCTCCGCTACGGATAAAACTACTCTCACCGCTGTAAATGGAAAGGTCGGTGGCACATACGCCGGTGCGATACACCTTAATGACCATCATATCATCCACCGCAACGGGTTTCTTAACGTCCTCCATTTTTGCATCGTTGGGAGCATAAACGGTAATTGCTTTCATAGTATCCATTTTACCATCTCCTTTACTTTTCTAATTCAATATTTATTACAAATTCAAAACTATCTTTTGATTTAATATTTGCGTTGAGTCCCCTCTTTTCTGCTCTGTCAGGAGCATCAAAGGGAAGATTGCAGGGCTCGGGGGTTATGGTGTAGATGTTTTGGAATTCGCCGTTATTGAGCCATATTCCAAGATAGGGTAACACCTGATGGGTATAGTTAAAATACAGTTTACTGTTATCGGGGTAGGATATTCCGAACCATCCCTCTGGGATTTTATCAAGATAATAAAATTTATACGTTGCACCCTTCTCAGGGATATATCCCATAAGGCGGTCTTTTGGAAGGGTTTCTTTATCATACCCACTTGACGCAAACATAAACTCGGTTTTTGTGTCTTTCGGGAATGGAGTCAACACCCTCATTCCGTCCTCGCCTTTAAGCATAATGTGTCCTGCCCAAAGAAAGGGGAAATCCTCATCACCTGAATTCTTAATGACGTATCTTATGGCAAATCCGCCACTCTTTGTAATGGCAACCGATTTGTAATACGTAACGTCAAAAAGTTTTGACTCAGCGTAGAAATTAACCTGATTTTCTAAAATTTCGTACTCGTGAGGAATTCGGCAAACCTCTCCGTGGCAAGGATAGGTTACACCTTTATACTTGCCGTTTTGGGGAGTATAGGGGTCAACCGTGGGAAACATATCATCAAAACCGCTACATTCCGATTCAACGTAACTTCCCGTTTCGGTAAGGACTTTGTACGTATCTCCCTCCTTAACCGCAAGGAGTTCTTTACCGTCCCATTTGCGTTTAAGGGATGCCATTTTGCCACCGTCTTTGGGTAAAAAGGTAGCGATAAGTTTATCGGTTTCTAAAGCCACAGCAGGTCGGTCTTTGAACTTAGTTTCGTATATCATTAAATTATCATCCCTTCGCCCTGACGCATCATAATGTATTTTTGGTCGGGACAAATTTCTGCCATATTTTCGGCAAACTTAATGGGATTACTGCCGTGCTGAATGAAGTTCCAGAAATGACAGGGCACCGAAAGTTTTGGACTGAGTTTTTTGATTACCTCTACTGCGGTGTTCTCATCAAGATTACCAAAGGCACCGTTAATGGGAAGAATAAGCAGGTCGAGATTTTGAAGTTTTGGATTTTCTAAAAGGTCGGGGCGATATGCGGTATCACCCATATAGTATATCTTTTTGCCCTCAATCTCTAAAAGAAGTCCCAAGGCATCGGGGGCGAGTTCACCGTGATCGCAAGGCAGGGCGGTAATTTTAAGTTCATCCCTTATAACCTCATCACCGATAGCCATAAAGGTTGTGTTTTCACTAACGCCTAAACGTTCACACTCCGCCTTAACATCCAGGGCACCAATAAGTTCGGTATTGCCGTTTTTCATAAGGGTGGGGACACTGTCCTCATCGAAATGGTCGTAGTGTCCGTGGGATATAATAAGTTTATCAAGGATTAGTTCATCCGCTCCCACAATAAAGGGCATAAGGCGTTTGAATCCGAAGTGTCGGTTGCAACAGTCGGAAAGATATGGGTCAACGGCATAAAGTTTGCCCTTTGATGTTTTGAATATGTATCCCGCCTGACCGAGAAAAAATACTCCGACTTCACCCTTATTCACGTTAAAAGATAAAAGGTCTTCTAAAAAGGTTTTCATATTATTATCTCCTTAAAAGTTACGGGCAAATCCGCCACAAGTCCAACCGCCGTCAACGGGAAGCACCGCACCGGTGATGTAGGAAGCAAAATCGGAACTCAAAAATTCCACCGCATTTGCAATATCTTCGGGAGTGCCTTGGCGGTGCATAGGAATATGGGAAAGAAGTCCTTCCATAGCACTGTCGTTTTGCCATAGACGATTGGTGATTTGAATGCCGATAGTTCCCGGGCAGACAGCGTTTGCTCTGATGCCCTTGGGGGCCAGTTCCATAGCGATTGCCTTGGTAAAGTTTATAACCGCCGCCTTGGCTGCTGTAAAGGCACATTGATTACGAAGGGGTATCATACCAACAATGGAACTGATATTTACAACGGCTCCGCCCTCGCCCATATATTTCAGGGCTGCCTTGGTGCAGTTGTACGTTCCGTCAAGGTCAACTTTAATTATGGCATCCCACCATTTATCGGAAAAATCCTCAACGGTTTTTCTCTCATCGGGGCCAACGTTGATACCTGCATTATTAACGATAATATCTATCTTACCAAAATCTTTTGCGATTTTTTCCATATTGGTTGCAACTTCATCACGGCTGGTAATGTCAAAGTTATATCCCTTTGCATCTCCGCCGATTTTTTCGGAAGTGATATCTGCACCCTTAAGGTCGCAAAGGGCAACCTTGGCACCATCCTTTGCAAAATGTTCTGCGATAGCGGTACCGAGTCCACCTGCCGCTCCCGTTACAACCACTACCTTATCTTTAAATTCTATATTCATTACTTTTCTCTCCTTTTAGGGTTTAAGAAGTATCTTCATTGATTTACCTGCCTCTAATTTGTCGAAGGCATCCTTCCAACCGCTTAGGGGCATAACCTCTATCATAGGTTTAACGTTGAGTTTGCCGCTTGCCATAAGTTTAAGGGCGATATCCCATCCGTTGTAACTGGAACTCATATTGAACTGAACGTCAAGCACCTTCATCATTGCCTCGTTCCAGGGAACGCTGACGGTGGGGGCACCGGTCATACCGATAGCACAAAGACGTCCCCACTTTTTAAGACATCTAATGGCAGATGTAATAGCCGAACCTGCTCCCGACGCCTCAACCACAAGGTCTGCACCGATACCCGTTTCTTCCATAACACGGGCAACGGTATCCTCTTTCATTACGTCGATAAAAATATCATAACAACCGAGTTCATCGGCAACCTTTAAGCGATAATCAATATCGGGGGTGCATCCGCAAAGGATAACCTTACCTGCACCTGCAATTTTTGCCATCTGTGCAGCCAGAAGGGCAATAGGGCCAACA
>JAZQJN010000034.1:0-1950 GCA_045541655.1 Acutalibacteraceae bacterium | reverse complement strand
CCATCCTTCATAAGAAGCATATGAACGTGCATACCGTTACCGGCTTCACCCATTACGGGTTTGGGCATAAGGGTTGCAGACTTTCCATATTTTGCGGCGGTATTGTGGATGATATATTTAATCATCATAGTGCCGTCTGCCATTTTGGACATTTCACCAAGTTTGGGTTCGATTTCGAACTGACCTGCTGCACCAACTTCGGGATGATGATATTTAACGGGAACACCTGCTTTTTCAATAAGCATACACATTTCGCTACGGCATTCATAGGAATTATCGAAGGGTTTTGCAACGTGATAGTTCTTTTGCTTGGGAACTACGTTACCCATACCTTCAACACCGCTGTTCCAATAAGATTGGTTAGCATCAAGTTGCATACTGATATCGTAGGGTTGAACGTTCCAAGAAACTTGGTCAAAGAGATAAAACTCAAATTCGGGGAGGATAAGCATAGTATCGGCAATACCGCTGTCACGCATATATTTTTCTGCAGCAAGGGTTATATTACGGGGATACTGTGCCAAAGGTCTGTTTTCGGGGTAGTCGATGATCATTGCGTTACCACTCATAGAAAGGGTGGGAACTTCGCAGAAAGGATCGATCATAGCGGTGTCGGGGTCGGGGATAAATACCATATCGCTCTTTTCAACCACAGCATAGCCATAGTTGGAAGCATCAAAACCAATACCATCCTTCATAACCTCTTCATTGAAACTATAGGCAGGGATGGTAACGTGACGGAATTGACCGTTGATATCTACCATCTTAAAGTCTACCATTTCAATGTTTTCTTCTCGAATGAGATCCATAATTTGCTTAATCTTATCCATTTTTTTCTACTCCTTTTTTCATAGAAATAAGATACCTTTTTATTATACCATATATATCCTCAATTTCAATACACATAATTACATTTTTTTCAGATTTCTCTGGTTTCACACAAAAAGGGATAGGATGAAACATCCTATCCCTTTTTTTAGAATTATTTTACATCAACTATTTTACCAACAGAAATTTGGAGAATATAGAGAGCATCAACAGTATCCACTCTACCGTTTTCATCCACATCTGCAATAACAAATTGCTCGGCGGTAAGTTCAATTTTACCTACGTTTGCCTGAAGAACCAAAAGGGCATCACTTGCTTCGGTTGTGCCGTTTTGGTCAACGTCACCTATGATTATACCAAGGTTGATAATTACCTCCTCGGCTGCTTCAAGCACACCATAGTTTTCTACCAATACCTTTTGTTCATCGGTAAGGGCTTCGTAAGCGAGTCTTGCGGCAACAACTTGATCAACACTGTCGAGGGTTACTTCGCCGAGAGCAGCAATCAAATCTTCAACTGCTTGGATTTCTTCCTCACTGTTCTTCCATGTTCCGTAAAGAGTTTGGTCAGCGGTTGCAGTGAGGGTAAATTCACCTGCATTTGCTTCGTTGGTATCTGCCCAGCCCTTGAAGATATATCCATTTTTTTCGTATACTGGAAGTTCGATTTCGTTGCCTTCTTTTACAAGGAGGTTTACCTCTTCGGGGTTGGTGTTGGTGATAAGTGTAATGCTAAAGAAGGTTATCGAAACGGTATCGGATACGTTTCCATAAATATCCACAACGGTGAGGTAGTAGACACCTGCTGTATCAACCTTTTTGCTGACCGATACACCGTCGGTAAAGTATTGGTTGTTTGCATATTCAGTATTGATACCAAAGTAATAACCTGCAACACCCATATTATCGAACATATTCAAAGTAACGGTTTGGATAGCAGAGATATTGTTGGTAGAGGTGATAAGTGCGGTGGGTTTTTGATTATCGATGGTTGCGTTAACGCCGCCGTTAACAACAGCAACTTCCACATTTGATGTGGTTCCGGTCCAATTATCTGAACCGCCCATTGTAAATACAGAAGTGTTTTTACTGTCGAATCCAACCGATACGGGGGTGTATTGGT
>JAZQJN010000033.1:0-3286 GCA_045541655.1 Acutalibacteraceae bacterium | reverse complement strand
CAGTTGCAATCTTCAAATGCAGAATTTCCAATGCTTGTTACACTATTCCCAATGGTTATGCTTCTAAGACTGTTGCAATTATAAAATGTCTCATATTCAATGCTTGTTACACTGTTAGGAATGGTTATGCTTGTAAGTTCGGTGCAATAAGCAAATGCAACCTCTCCAATACTTGTTACACTATCGGGAATGGTTATGCTTGTAAGCCTTGTGCAACCATAAAATGCTTTGTTGGGAATAGTGGTTACATTTTCACCTATACTAATAGTTGCGAGTTTATCGCAATTTTCAAATATTGAATATGAAGTTGAACCCATATACGTACAGTTAATAGCATTAAAATTCACTGTAGTAAGTCCGGTGCAATTCAAAAATGCCAAGTCACCAATACTTGTTACACTGTTTGGAATGGTTATGCTTGTAAGTCCGGTGCAATAATAAAATGCATAACCTCCAATACTTGTTACACTATCGGGAATGGTTATGCTTGTAAGCCCGGTGCAACCATAAAATGCATATCCTCCAATCCTTGTTACACTATTTGGGATGGTTATGCTTGTAAGTCCGGTGCAATTATAAAACGCCCAATCTCCAATATTTGTTACACCATTTTTAATTATAACTTTTGTTATTGATATTCCCCAGGGTGGTGTACCATAATAAAAATCATAATTCCTCATATACCCATTACCACTAATGGTGAGGACGGTGCCATCGAGAGTCCAGGTGCAATCCCCTGTTATGCCACTTGTTAAGGCGGAGGCGGTGAGGGAGAATGGTAACACCGATGCTACCAAAACTACCGCCAAAATAAAAGACAATGCCTTTTTCATAAGATTCCCTCCAAATGAAAATTGTTACTTTAGAATTATATCACGCGTTATTTAATTTTGCAATAAACAACTTGGAATTAAGCGTTCTTCCTAAATATCCCGAAAATTTATGTATAAAATACACAAAGGCGACCTTTTTATTTTCAGGTTGTTTGGAAAGTGAGTAGAACTTTTGCAATGGGACTAAAGATTCCATCAAAACTCGTTGACTAAAAACAAAATTGTGATATAATAACAATACTGAATGTTAAGTTTACAGGAGAGATTAAAATGTACACTAAAGAGGTTATGGTTCAAAATAAGGTTGGTCTTCACGCCCGCCCCGCCACATTTTTTATCCAAAAAGCCAACGAATTCAAGTCCTTAATTTCGGTAGAAAAAGAGGAACGTCGTGTAAACGCAAAAAGTCTTCTTGGTGTGCTTTCTCTTGGCATTATCGGCGGTACAAGCATCAATATCCGTGCAGAGGGTGTTGATGAAGAAGAGGCCGTTGAAGCCCTTGTAAAACTTGTTAAGTCCGGTTTTGCCGAATAATTTATTAAAATAAATATTATTAAGGGTGAGAGTAATTCTTTCACCCTTTTGTTTTTGCAAAGGAGTATGTTAAAATGGCAATCACATCCGTTATATTTGATTTAGACGGCACTTTACTTAATACTTTAGATGATTTGGCAAACGCCGTAAACTTTACTTTAGAGAAGTTTGGATATCCCACCCACGAAATCGAAAAGTATAAAAAATTCGTAGGCAACGGAATGAAAAATCTTATAAACCGAGCGGTACCCGAAGAGGTAAAGAACACCGAGGTTGAAAAGGATATCCTCACCGCCTTTATGGAAAGATATTCGGCACACTCCACCGATCTTACCCGCCCCTATGACGGAATTGTGGAACTTATCGACACCCTCAAAAACAGGGGCATAAAGATAGGTATGGTCACCAACAAGGCACATAATGCGGCAATTGAGATTATGGATAAATATTTCGGCGGTAAGTTTGATTACGTTTTAGGTCAAAGTGAAAAATTCCCCCTAAAACCTAATCCCGAAAGTGCAATATTCGTTTGCAAAACCATAGGAGGCACACCTGAAAACAGTATCTTTATGGGTGATTCGGGTGTGGATATGGAAACAGGCAAAAACGGCGGATTTTTACCTGTCGGTGTTTTGTGGGGCTTCAGAGAGGAAGATGAACTCAGAGCCCACGGTGCAAAGGAGATTATCTCCCACCCATCAGAACTTTTAAAAATTGTTTTTGGAGAATAATAAAATAAATAATACAAAATAAAATCCTGCCGATAATCTCGACAGGATTTTACTGTTGAAGACTAACCCTAATTTTAATACAAATGCACCCCCTTTTTTGAAGTTAGGGGGTGCAAATTGAGTTTAGGGGGTGCAGTATACTGAAAGACGTTCTTCGGGATCACACCCGTCTATCGACAATATCTCAACTTTTTCCCAGATTTCCTGTAGTGATTTCCCGTGAAATACAGAAGCGGATGAAAAATCATAAAAGTTATCGTAGTCGTATGCTTCGGAGCCGTCGGGTACTAATCCATACCAATACATTTCCTTTTCTTTCTTTTCTCTGTCAGGCATTTTGCCCATCCAACAAGATTGATATATTGGCTCTCCTTTTACCAAAAACTCAATTTCAATGCAAAACTTTCCTTCTAAATCATGAGAAAACAGTTTTGAAATATCATTAAAAGAAATCATACGATCACCACCATTTCTACATTATACCATAAAAGCAACAATAAATCAACGGCTTGCCGTTGTATATCATCAATTCCGTAGGAATTGCATATCATCAAAACTTTAGTTTTGTATATCATCATTGCGAAAGTATTTTTGATACACGCTAAAGCGTGATGATATACAGTCCTAACAGACTGATGAGATACAACGATAGCGTTGCTATCGTTGATGATATGCCATTGCTTTCGCAATGGAAAAAAAACACTCGTTCAAGAGAACGAGTGTTTTTTGGCGGAGAAGGAGGGATTTGAACCCTCGATACCCTTTTGGGGTATACACGATTTCCAATCGTGCGCGCTCGGCCAGCTACGCGACTTCTCCAAGTGCGCTGTTCGATCCAGCCCAGTTATATTACTCCATCTTCGCTGATTTGTCAAGCACTATTTTTGTTTTTCTACAAAAAAAACTTACTGAGGATGAGACGAGAAAACAGTTGACAACATCATCGAATGCGGATATAATGTTAGGGCGTTTCAAGAAATGCTAGTGTAGCACAGTCGGTAGTGCATCTCACTCGTAATGAGAAGGTCGCCTGTTCGAGTCAGGTCACTAGCTCCAAAAAATCCTCGTTCTACGGAACGAGGATTTTTTTTCCATTGCGAAAGCAATGGCATATCATCAACGATAGCGTTGCTATCGTTGTATCTCATCAGTCCTTTAGGACTGAATCTCATCACGCTTTAGCGTGTA
>JAZQJN010000032.1:0-8363 GCA_045541655.1 Acutalibacteraceae bacterium | reverse complement strand
GGATTATCACAAACGTTAACCCCTTGTGATAACAGTGATTTAGTCTTTTCTAAAATAGGGTCATAAACAAATATTTGTTGAGGTTTTATGTAACCTAATTTAATAATGGATGTAATAATTGCCGTTGCCATATTACCAACGCCAATAAATCCAAACCTGTTTTCAACCATAAATACACCTCCAAAACCCTATTTTTTTTGCGGGAAATTTATTATACAACACAAAACAATCAATTTCAAGAGTATTTTTATTCAAAATTGTATTATGTCAACAATATTATGTAAACAGCATATAATATTATGTCAACAGTTTTATGTAAACCACATTATATACCAAAACACAGCCCCTAAAATACAAGAGACTGTGTTTTCAATAAATTAATTTTCCAAGATTTGTTTATCTATATAATAAACAGTAACAAAAATGTAACAAGTTAAATTTGCCTCTTCGCAGCCCTGTTAACAGAGTATATCCCCCCTGCTAATGAGGATATCAAAGTTAAAAGTATCTTTACAAAAACAACTAAATTAAGATTAAATCCTTTTACAAAAAAACTTAAAGTTTGTATTAATAACAAAATCACAAAACCAACAATTACACCTATCATTAGTCCGCCTTTTTTCAGTTTTAAGCCAACATACATTGAACTCATAAAAGAACCTGTTAAGAGTGGAACAATTGCGGTCGCTGTAATAATCGTTTCATTTAAATCGACAAAGGTCATAAGTAACGCAATTATTCCCATATTCAACATAGCGGCTAATAACCCTATTCCTAATCCAACAAGAAAAACAGAAAAATTGCCGGATAAACTATTTTTGATTAAAAATTTGTTATTCAATACAAACATCTCCCCCGTTCAATTCAATAATATATATTTGATACAAAAGAAAAATATTACAAAAAATCCGCAGGATTATACACCCGCGGATTTTAAACAACAATTAATTTCTATTTTTGTTCATCATGGACTGTAAGGTTTTGTTGAACAGACCATCTTGCAATTCTAACCTTGTCGCGATCGGGGCCGGTTTCGACGATGAGAGAATCATCTTTAAGCGCCATAACTCTACCATAGATACCACCGATGGTAACAATTTCATCGCCGACTTGAATATTCTCACGAAGTTCTTGTTCTTTCTTTTGTCTTTTCTTTTGAGGACGAATCATAATAAAGTACATAGCACCAAAAATAACAACTATATACAATACCATACCCCAAATTCCAAGTTTGCTCATAAACCCGCCACCTGCATCGGTTCCGGTTGCAGTAGAAGGTGCTGCCATAAGATTCATAATTGACAATAAATTCATTTATAACTACTCCTTAATTTTTTGTTCAAGTTATTATACATTTCAAATACAAAAAAATCAACCCATATTTTGCATTTTAACATAATATTTATATTCTCGCAGTTACAAGAGGCAACATTTCTTCTTTGAAACTATTGAATCTGCCTTCATCTAACGCCAATCTTATATCCTCCATAAGTTTATTATAAAAATGGAGATTATGCATTACAGCAAGGCGCATTCCAAGCATTTCATCAGCGACCAAGAGATGTCGGATATATGCTCTTGAATGATTTCTGCAGGCGGGACAGTCACAATTTTCATCAATAGGACGGTCATCAGTAATATATTTTGCATTTCGAAGATTCATAATACCTTTCGAGGTGAAAACGTGTCCATGTCGAGCATTACGGCTCGGCATTACACAGTCAAAAAGATCAACCCCACGGCTTACTGCCTCGAGAATATTGGCGGGAGTTCCTACACCCATTAAATATCGGGGTTTATTTGTTGGCATAAATGGTTCGACACACTCAATAACACGATACATCTCTTCTGCGGTTTCGCCTACCGCAAGACCGCCTATAGCATATCCGTCAAGGTCAAATTTAACAATTTCCTTCATATGATTAACACGAAGATCCTCAAAAATACAACCTTGATTTATACCGAAAAGCATCTGATTTTTATTAATTGTATCCTCTTTTGAATTGAGTAATGCCATCTCTTTCTGACACCGTTCAAGCCATCTTGTTGTTCTTTCGGATGATTTCTTTGCATACTCGTAAGTAGCGGGGTTTTCAACACATTCATCAAAAGCCATTGCTATGGTGGAAGCAAGATTGGACTGAATTCTCATACTTTCTTCAGGTCCCATAAATATACGCTTTCCGTTGATATGAGAATTGAATACAACCCCTTCTTCGGTAATATTTCTAAGTTGTGCAAGAGAAAACACCTGAAACCCACCACTATCGGTAAGAATAGGTCTATCCCAATTAGTGAATTTATGAAGTCCCCCCATAGTTTTTATTACTTCATCACCGGGACGAAGATGAAGATGATATGTATTACAAAGCATAACCTGACAGTTAATATCCTTAAGGTCAAATGCAGACACAGCACCCCTTATAGCGGCACAGGTGGCAACGTTCATAAAAGCAGGGGTTTGCACCTTACCATGTACCGTTGTAAACTCACCACGACGAGCGTTATTCTCTTTATTTATAAGTTCAAACATCAATATTATCCTTTACTTAAATGATAATCATAGCGTCACCGAAAGAGAAAAATCTATATTTTTCATCAACGGCAATTTTATAGGCATTCATCGTGCTTTCATAGCCCGCAAATGCCGAAACAAGCATAATTAAGGTGCTTTCGGGCAAATGGAAATTGGTGATTAGTCCATCCATACACTTGAAACTGTATCCGGGATAGATAAATATTCCTGTATCATTTGAACATTCTTCTACCCTACCATCTTTTGATGATGCAGATTCAAGGGTTCGACAGGAGGTTGTCCCAACGCAAACAACTCGCTTTCCTGCTTCTTTTGTGGAATTTATAAGATCGGCAGTTTCTTTAGGAATATGATATGATTCGGTATGCATAACGTGATCTTCGATTTTTTCAACCTTAACAGGTCTGAAAGTTCCAAGTCCAACGTGCAAGGTAACAAAGCCAACATTAACACCCTTGTTTTTTAGTTTTAAAAACAACTCATCGGTAAAATGAAGTCCCGCAGTAGGTGCGGCGGCTGAGCCAAGATTTTTTGCATACACAGTCTGATATCTGTCTTTATCGGCAAGTTGTTCAGTAATATAGGGTGGCAAGGGCATATTACCTATTTGGTCAAGAATTTCATATATGTTTCCGTTATGGATAAACTCCATCACCCTATTGCCGTTTTCAAGCACATTTTTAACCTTACCCCGCATTAAACCGTCACCAAAGATAAACTCATCATTGGTTTTTGCCTTCTTACCAGGACCCGCAAGACATTCCCAGCATCCATCATCCAAACACTTAAGCAATAAAAATTCAACAATAGCTCCACTTGTTTTAGTACCAAAAATTCGTGCCGGAATAACCTTTGTATCGTTAAGAATGAGGGTATCCCCCTCGTTAAGATAATCTACGATATCAGCAAAATGCTTATGAGATATTCGTCCACTCTCACGATCTAAAACGAGCAAACGAGAGTTATCTCGCCGCTCACAAGGATGCTGTGCAATAAGATCGGGGGGTAATTCATAAAAAAAGTTGGATTTATCCATAAAAAATCTCCTAAAACGTTTGACAAAAAAGCTCTATAGTGGTAATATAATTAAGATTATGTAAATAGTATTATATTGCATTTTGCAGAAACTTGCAACCCTTTTATTATGGAGGTAATAAAAATGAAAAAGTATAAAGTTGGAATTATTGGTGCAACCGGTATGGTTGGTCAAAGATTTGCTACCCTTCTTGAGAATCATCCTTGGTTTGAGGTTACCGCTCTTGCAGCATCATCCCGTTCTGCAGGTAAGACCTATGATGAAGCTTTGGGCGGTCGTTGGGCAATGAAAACTCCCCGCCCCGAGAAATATAAAGATATGGTTCTCTTTGATGCTGTAGTAGACAAAGAAGAAATTGTTAAACTTGTTGATTTTGTATTTTGTGCTGTTGATATGGATAAAGCTGCTATTCGAGCTCTTGAAGAAGATTATGCAAAACTCGAATGTCCCGTTGTATCGAACAACAGTGCTCATCGCCACACCCCCGACGTTCCTATGATCGTTCCCGAACTAAACGGTTCCCACACCGACGTTATTCCCTTCCAAAGAGAACGTCTCGGCACAAAACGTGGTTTTGTAGCAGTTAAATCCAACTGCTCACTTCAATCCTACGTTCCCGCAATATTCCCCCTTGATAAATTCGGCACCTCCAAAGTTTTGGTTTGTACCTATCAAGCAATCTCCGGTGCAGGCAAGACCTTTGAACGTTGGCCCGAAATGATCGACAATGTCATTCCCTTTATCGGTGGCGAAGAAGAAAAATCCGAAAAAGAACCCCTCAAAATTTGGGGTAAGGTTGAAGATGGTGTAATCAAAGATTCCTGCCGTCCCGAATTTACCGCACAATGCATTCGTGTTCCCGTTAGTGACGGACACATGGCAGCCGTGTTTGTATCTTTTGACAACAAACCCTCCAAGGAAGAAATCCTTGAAATTTGGAAGAACTTCAAAGGTGAAGCTCAAGAACTTGAACTCCCCTCCGCTCCCAAGCAATTTCTCAATTACTATGTGGAAGATAATATGCCTCAAACTAAACTCAATCGTGATGATGACAACGGTATGTCAATCCACATTGGTCGTCTTCGTGAAGATAGTCAATACGATTACAAATTCGTATGTCTTTCACACAACACCCTTCGCGGTGCCGCAGGCGGTGCTGTTCTCTTGGCTGAGCTTCTCTGTGCCAAGGGTTATATGGACTAATTTCAATAAAGATTAATTCCTATTTGAAAGGATGAATTGTATATGTCAACTATTTTTGAAGGTGTAGCAACTGCTCTTGTAACTCCTATGAATGCTGATGGTTCGGTTAATTTTAAGGCATTTGCAGAACTTTGTGATTATCAAATCAATAATGGTGTTTCTGCTCTTGTTGCTTGTGGTACCACAGGTGAAAGCAGCACCCTTACCGATGAAGAACACGTTGCAGTTATCCGTGAATGTGTTAAAGTAACCAATGGTCGTGTTCCCGTTATTGCAGGTACCGGCAGCAACGACACCAGATACGCCATTGACCTTTCTAAAGAAGCACAAGAACTCGGTGCAGATGCACTTCTTGTTGTTACCCCTTACTACAACAAAGCTTCTCAAAACGGTCTTATCACCCACTATACCGCCATTGCGGATAGTGTAGATATTCCCATTATTCTTTACAACGTTCCTTCTCGTACAGGAACCGATATTAAACCCTCTACCTACAAGGCACTTTGTTCTCACAAAAACATTGTTGCGGCAAAAGAAGCAAATGGAAATATCTCTTCCGTTGCTCAAACCGTTGCTTTGACCAATGGTAACCTTGATATTTATTCCGGTAATGATGATCAGGTTATCCCCGTTATTTCTTTGGGTGGTAAAGGTGTTATTTCTGTATTTTCAAATATTGCACCTAAGATTATGTCTGATATTACCGCAAAAGCCCTTAAAGGCGATTATGCAGGTGCTGTTGAACTTCAAAACAAGTATCTCGACGTTATGAACGCTATGTTTATCGACGTTAATCCCATTCCTGTTAAAGAGGCGATGAATATTATGGGATTCAATGTTGGCGAATGTCGCCTTCCCCTTTGTAACACCACTAAAGAAAACGTTGAAAAAATCACCGCTTCTCTCAAAGCAGTTAACCTCATCTAATTTTTAGAGTACCCTATTTAAACGGATGTGAAAATATGATTAAATTATTATTGTGCGGATGTAACGGATATATGGGACGTGTTATCACTTCCTGTGTTGATGCCCGTGATAAATTCGAGATTGTCGCAGGTGTTGATCTTAAAGATGAAATGAATAGCACCTATCCCGTATTTACCAGTGCAAATGATTTTCACGGTGATGTGGATGTTATTATAGATTTTTCCCATCCCTCTGCCCTTTCATCAACACTTGATTTTGCATTAAACAACAATAAGCCCGTCATTATTGCTACTACAGGTTTTTCAAAGGAACAAATTGATGAAATTCATTTAGCATCACAAAAAATTCCTGTATTCTTTCCTGCCAATATGTCTATTGGTGTAAATCTTATGACCGAGCTTGTAAAAAAAGCCACTGCACTTCTTTGTGAGGATTTTGATATTGAGGTTATTGAGGCACATCATAATCAAAAGATAGATGCACCCTCCGGCACCGCAAATATGCTTATTTCCTCTATTCAAGAGGCCTGTAACGAACCTAAAACCCTTGAATTTGACCGTCACAGCAAACGCAAAAAGAGGGATAAATGCGAAATCGGTGTTCATTCCATTCGCGGTGGTACCATTGTTGGTGAACATACCGTTATGTACTCGGGTCGCGATGAAATATTCACTATTTCCCATTCTGCTCGATCTAAAGAGGTATTCGCAGTTGGTGCTTTAAACGCTGCAGACTTTATGGTAGATAAACCCGCCGGACTTTACTCTATGAAAGATGTAATTTCCGACTAATTGATTGAAAGGATATAAATATTATGGGATATTCTATAACAGTTTCAAATGAAATATCTCTCATTATTCTCGACAACATTCCCAGTGATCTTTGTTTTATGGTAAACGTGCTTAACGCTCTTGCCGAGAATAACGTTAATATCGATATGATTTCACAAGCACCCTCTCAGGGTGTTACTTCCCGACTTTCTTTTTCTATTCCCGATTATGAATTAGAAAGTGCATTTAAGGTTATTTCTGACTATCGCGAAGTTCACAAAGACCTTAAATTTGCAGTAAGCAGTGGAAATTACAAAGTATCGGTTAGCGGTGAAGAAATGAGAACTAAACCCGGTGTTGCAGCAACCGTATTCTCTGCAGTCGCCAAAGCACAGGGTGATATCCGTCTTATCACAACCGCAGAAACCGAGATTTCTATTCTTCTTTCTCAACCCGACTCTGAATCGGTGGTTGCAGCTATTGAATCTGCTATCTAAGGGAAAACAAAAAGGGATGTGTAAACCTTGAATGCAGCAAAAACTATTGTAGAATTTATTGAACGCGAAAAGATTAAGGTGGTATTCGGTTATCCGGGTGCCACCATTTCGCCATTATATGAAGCACTTGCCGACAGTAAGATTATAAACGTAGTATCTCGCCACGAACAAAACGCTTGTCATAGTGCCAATGGATACGCTCGTATATCGGGCAAGGTTGGTGTTTGTATTGCTACATCAGGTCCCGGTGCTACAAATCTTATTACAGCTATCGCATCGGCTTATATGGATTCTATTCCTTTGGTGGTAATAACAGGACAGGTCAACAGCAAGCTTATTGGACGAGACGTATTTCAAGAAGCAGATATTATCGGTGCTTGTGAGCCCTTTGTTAAAAACAGTTATCTCGTTAAAGATGTTCAAAAATTGCCTAATATCCTGAAAGAATCCTTTTATATCGCAAAATCAGGTCGTCCGGGCCCTGTTCTTATTGATATTCCTGTTGATGTTCTTAACACCGAAGTTAAATCGGTCAATTTTAATACCGAAATTGACATTATGGGGTACAAGCCCAACAGTAAAGGACATCCTCTTCAAATAAAACGTGCCGCCGAAGCGATTGCATCGGCTAAAAAGCCCGTTATTTGTGCAGGAGGCGGCGTAATTTTATCAAACGGAACAAAAAAACTCGTTGACTTTGCCAAGAAGTGTAACATCCCCGTTGTAAATACGCTTATGGGCGTTGGGATAATGCCATCCGAACAACAACTGGGTCTTGGATTAATTGGCAAATATGGTGTAAATAGAGCAAATTACGCTATATCCAATTCCGATCTGCTTATCATTTGTGGTGCTCGTGTTGGAGATCGCAGTTTTTCAGAGAATAACGAATATTCAGATATAAAAACCGTTATCCACATAGATATTGACCCTGCTGAAATAGGAAAGAATTTAAAGGCAGATATCCCTATCGTTGGTGATATCAATTCAGTTTTAGATGACCTTAATGAAAAGTGCGATACAAAAGATCATTCATCCTGGATTACCGAATGCAATCAAATATCTAACAAAGAATTATCTGTAAGCGAAAATACAGTTAGTCCTATTGCGGTATTAAAGAAATTTGGTAAGGACTTCCCAAACAGTGTTATGACCTGTGACGTTGGTCAAAACCAAATTTGGGCGGCTAATTCTTTTAACATTGAAAATGGTCGTTTCCTTACAAGCGGTGGTATGGGCACAATGGGTTACAGTCTCCCCTGTGCCGTTGGTGCCGCTATGGCAAATAAAAACAAAACCGTTATATCGGTTTGCGGTGATGGTGGTTTTCAGATGTGTTTTAACGAATTAGCCACCGTTAAAAAGTATAATTTGAATATTAAAATTATACTTTT
>JAZQJN010000031.1:0-4759 GCA_045541655.1 Acutalibacteraceae bacterium | reverse complement strand
TGCAATTGCAAGTGCTTTTTATTATATCTATTTAGTTCTAACAAACATAAAACCCGATACCTGAAAATTCAGGTGTCGGGTTTATTTTTGCTTAACTTTATTTTGCCAATTCTTCCACTGCTTTGATTACTTTTTCAACGTGAGTAGAATATATTGTCCAGTCTCCTGTACCATTAAGGAGGCAAGAATATCTTCGGTCACTGTAGGGATAAAATGCAAGTTTGTCGGTATGAGAATAGTCAACATACTTAAACGTTAAACTTAAATCCTCACTTGTATTTTTAGCATCGGTTGCGTGAGTTACATCCCCGCTTGTACTTACAGACAAAGTCGCTTCATACATATCACGGAATTTTTCGGCATCGATGGTTTTGCCATTAAGTGTTACCACCAAATCCTTGTTTTCCTCACCGTGAGTAAGATTAAAAGCATACTTTTTACCTTTGATATTTACATCTAATGATTTAATTTCAGTAATATTAGCTGCATAAATATTATCGTCGGTATAATCAACGCTCTTATAAGTCACAAAAGGTAAAACTTTTGCCGAAGCAACAAACAGTGAGGGGTTTCCGTTAACCATAACGGGATAGTTGCCTGCATATTCTCCTATAGAAATTTTATCTCCTACGGTCAAAACATAGGTAACATTCTTTACCACATAGGTTACTTTATATAGTGGATTTGTAATACCGTATGCCGCCTTTTCTGATGCAGTTGCCTTCATAGAAAGACATGAATCGGCACGGAATCCACCCGATATGGGGGAAAGTAGTGAAGTAATAGCATCTACATCGGCACATTGTTTACGGGGAGATGTCATAAGATACATAGTGGTATAAGGTGGATCATTTGAATCCACTACCTTAAATTTAATATTACTGTCGGTATTTCTTCCATTGATGCTTATACTATCGAATCCTGATAACTCGCCCATAATGAAATATTTATCCTCAATCGCTTCACCTTCATCGGTGTAATAGGTTTCGTTTTTGGGTGCGTTAATCAAGTCTAATTCAACATAGTATTTTGCTTCCTTTAGATAAAAAGCAATATTTTCAAACGGTGTAATGTAAATCTTTTCATCCTTTTTAGGTTTCCCTAAAAGGTCTTCATCTGATTCTTCAACCTCTACGGTTACGTAGTATTCACCTTTAACAGGGGTTTCACTACCCACTAAAACGGTAAGTTTCGAACCATCTTTAAAGGTGATGGAAGGGGTGGCTACGGGTTTATCTAATCCACATTCCTCCAGATATGTCATACTGCCATCGGGAAGTTTTGCATTTTTATCTTCCACATACACCGATTTATATGGTAAATGAAGTAGGTCTTGAACCACGAATTTGGTATAATCAATATCGAAGGTTACATCGCTTATATCCATATTCTCAATGGAGGTCATATACCACTCAAGGGTTGTTACCTCTTCCTCCTCCATAGTTTCGGCACTAACTTCCGTTCGAGTGTAATAGTCGGGAATAAGATAAAAATTATTGGATTTGTTTTTGACATCTATTCGGCTAACACCACCCAGAGCAAGACCTTTTTTATACCCTTCAACACCCACAAGTTCGGGATAGGTATCTACATCCTTGTTATCGGAAAAATCGCTTAAATAGTGTGAATAGTCATAGATGTATTTTGTTTCGATAGTTTCTTCTGAAGATACACTATCGGTAGGGGTAACTTCATCGTTTGGGATAAGTTTGAATATTCCCCATACTCCAAAACCTAAAGCCACACAAACGCACAAAGAGATGATAATTGTAAAGGTTTGTTTGCTTAATTTTCTCTCTTTTTTGGGCTTTTCATAACTGTAATCAGGTTTATCAAAGATAGAGGGACAATACTCCTCATCCTCTGACTTCTTTTTAGAAGATTTTTCAGAAATATTATCTTCATCGGCGGTTGATTCTTCAGTTTCTTCCACCGCTTCTTCTGCAATATTTTCCTCGTTTTCTTCCGGGATATTGTTTATATTGTTATCTAAATTATCCATAATTTACTTTCTCTTTCTTGCTACAAAAACAACTACTGCAAACACTGCCAAAGCAATAGGCACAACCAACATAAACATAATATTTACAATGGTTTTATAAATAGGTGCTTGAGAGATTTTTTCGGCAAAACTCAATTCGTTAATGGTTTTGGGTTCTATCGATATTTGATCAGAATCGTTATCTGCAAGGGAATTGAACACTCCTACTGTAAAGGATGCGTTCGCGTAAGAAGAGTTATCCATAACACCTACTGCACTGCCGTAGAAAGGATCGTTTGCACTAAAGAAAGTATCACCTGCTGCTACAAGAATCTTGGATTCTGCATCTTTAGCGGTATTTACCTTTGTGCTTAAAACAGTCAAAGCAAAGGGACCCTTTGTGGCGGCATCTACGTCAAAATCTTCTTCCTTGGTACCGATGGGGTATTCCACACTGTTTTCGGTGCTCTTAAGAAGGGTTTCTACGGTAGCATCCCCATTGTCATTGACCTTAATTATACGATATACTGAAGGATAAAAGGTGATATCTGAATCTTCAAATTTTGCGGTATATTCGGTATCTCCTTTTTCTGCAAAGGTATATCCGTATTGGGTATCTAAAACATAAGAGTTTTGAATATCTATACCCCACTCGCTTAAAAATTCTTCCAGTCTGGGAAGTTCAGGTTGAGTTGCGGTGGGAAGATAAACGAGGTTTTTATCTCCTTTATCGAGAAATGCTTCTATTTTTTTAATTTCTGCTTCGGTATAGTCAATAGCGGGACCGGGGATAATTACAAACTCTGTATCATCAGGAATTAACGCAGATGAAAGGTTCTCTATTTCGTTAAATGAGAAGTTGTTTTTTCTAAGAACATTTTGGAGTGCGGCGGTATCTACAGTATCATCGTGACCGCCGACAACAACAGCTTTAATGGATTTTGAGGAGGTTACAATGTAGAAAGCCGAGGTCATCTCCCCTGCCAATTTGGAACTTGTAAGTTCATTATAGTAGGGCTCTTGCAAGTATCCTGCCTGATAATACTGTTGCATTTCTTCATTAGCTGTTACATTGAACACATCGGTAGGTTTAAGCACTTGGTAACGAGTATAGGTTTGTTTATTCTCCAAGGTATGCTCTGCATAAACCAAGATATCTCCGTATTCAAAATTCTCATTGGGGAATTTTTCGGTAATGTCACGGAAACTGGAAATGGATTGAATGTTTCTGTAACTTACGGAAATGTTTTTATTCATCGATTGGAAAGTATCGATGAATACACCCGTTTGAAGGGCATATTTTTTCGTGGTTTCACTTAAAGTACCGTTAACACAGTCGGTAAGACCTAAACTGTAAGCAAGTTGAGTTGCATAGGCATCACTGGTAAAATCGTTTTTAGGTGCACAAACAACAATGTTTACATCCATTTTAATATCTTTGATAAAATTTTTATATTCTTCATCAAAGTCAATGGTGTAGTCTCTATTGCTGGTAAGGTCAATCTTTATTGGATATGCATCTGCTACAACCCCGATAATTACGTTAAAAAGTACCACTGCTACAATAAATATTACGGTGAACAGTACCGAAAGGGAACCTTTTTTTATTGCTCGGATATTGATTTGTTTCTTTTCTTTCATTTCGGTTCCCTCCTTTATGCGTATCATTTACGGTCCTGAACACGAATGGTCAGGAACACGAAAATCGCTATTACACTTATAAAAAATATAATATTGGCATAGTCTAAGGTGCCTCTTGTGAAACTGTTATATTTTTCATATACAGAGATTTCGCTAACAACCTTAGTAAGCCAATCACTGCTGATAAATTGAGTAATAAGGTCAATAAGGAGAAGTAAAAGTTCCACTGCAAAGGTGATAATAGCCGCTACGACCTGACTTTCGGTAAGGGATGAAATAAACATACCGATTGCAATAAGGGAACATCCATAAAGAAGAATACCAAGGAAGTTACCAAAGAATACCATCCAGTCAGGAGAAACAAAAAATGCAATAATTATTTGATATACCACAAGGATGGCAAGGGCGATAGCATACACCGCTGATGCAGCAAGAAATTTGCCCAAAGCTACCGAGGAAAGTCTAATAGGTGCAGTATATAAAAGTTGGTCTGTTTTTTGTCTTTTTTCTTCACTAAAAAGTCGCATGGTGAGAATGGGAATAATCGCCATAACAATTATGAAGAGGGTGGAAAACATTTCGGAAAGTTCAGAAACACCTGATGCAAATATTACACCAAACAAAAGTCCTGAAAAGAAATAAAACATCAATAAAATTGAGGCACCTATAGGGGAAGTAAAATATGCCCTGAATTCTCTTTTAAATATTGTAAACATTATTCTTGTGCCTCGCTTTCTTCGATATTTTCTTGTGCTTCATCTACCGATTCAATATCACTTAAATCTACCACTACTTCATCATCACTTTTGATAGTTTCTACAATTTCTTCAGCAGTATCAATTTCTGTTATAATTTCGTTGCCTTCTTCATCAAATTCGGGAATTTCTTCACCGTTTTTACGGGCTTCGAAAATTCTGTTAAGACGTTCAGGGGATTCCTCTGTCATCTTGAGGAAGATATCTTCAAGGGTCATCTTACGGGTGGTAAGGTCGATAAGTGTCCACTTTTTAGTTACCACTCTTTCGAAAATTCCGCGGCGGATATCAACACCGGGTTCGGGTTCAATATGATATTCGGTTGCCTTGCCGAAAAGTCCCATAACCTTAATACTTTTTACTCCCTTTACGGTTTCAAGAG
>JAZQJN010000030.1:0-7642 GCA_045541655.1 Acutalibacteraceae bacterium | reverse complement strand
TGCTGTTTTCATCGACCTTTACCCCTGCAATTTTATCCACAACATCCATTCCCTCAAACACCTGACCGAACACGGTATGTCCCCCTTCTTTGCGAAGGGCACCGTCAAGGTGGATATTACCGCCCTTTTCGGCATACATATCGTAAACTTCTTTAGGGATTAAGTCGGGATGGGGTGTTGCCTTATCTCCATTTGCATTTTTGGATGCTATTGCCTGATTTTTCAAGGCACTTGCAGACCTTGAGGGTTTACTTTGGTTGATAAAAAACTGGCTTCCGTTGGTATTTACACCGCTGTTTGCCATAGCAAGAGAACCGCGGAAATTAAGGAGATTTCCTGTGAATTCATCCTCAAAGGCAGAGCCCCAGATACTTTCTCCCCCTGCACCTGTGCCCTCGGGGTCGCCACCCTGAATCATAAAGTTATCAATAACACGGTGGAAGGTAAGATTATCGTAATATCCGCTTTTAGCGTGGGTTTTGAAATTTTCAACCGCTTTGGGTGCGTATTCGGGGAAAAGACGGATTTTAATATCCCCCCTATTGGTATGAAGAACAACTATTTCTTCACCATCAGCGGGCATTTCAAATTGATATCCGAGTTTGCTGAAATCTGCCTGTTCAGACTTTTTACATCCGCTAAAAGCAAAGCAAAGGCACAAACACAGCACAATGGAAAGGGCAATAAACTTTTTCATTTGTTTTGCCTCCAAAGATTAATATTCAATAATTTCGGCAGTCTTAATAGAAACGGTTTTGATGGGTTTGTCGTTTGCATCTACATCTACAGATGCAATTTTATCTACAACGTCCATTCCCTCATATACCTGACCAAATACGGTATGACCTCTGCCTTGGGGACTCAAAGCACCGTCAAGATGGATATTACCACCCTTTTTGGCATAGGTTTCAAAAATCTCATCGGCTATGCCGTCGGTTTTATATCCATACATTTGAAGTTGATTTTTGAGCATATTCCCTGTTGCACCTGCCTGGGGACCTGCCTGGTTGATAAAGAACTGGCTTCCGTTGGTATTGGGACCGGCATTTGCCATTGCGAGAGAACCACGGAAGTTGAATGCACTTTTTGTAAATTCATCCTCAAAAGATGAACCCCAGATGCTTTCACCGCCACGGCCTGTACCGGTGGGGTCGCCACCCTGAATCATAAAGTCTTCAATAACACGATGGAAGATAATTCCGTCGTAATATCCTTTGTTAATAAGTCCCTTGAAATTTTCTACCGCTTTGGGAGCAATTTCGGGGAAAAGGCGGATAAAAATATCTCCCTCGGTGGTGTGAAGCACTGCTACTTCATCACCCTTTTGAGGTTTTGCAAATTGGTCAAAATTGTTAATCATGGTGGATTCCTCCGTTTTGTTATTGCTTGTTGTTTGGCTGGATGATGTTTTATCACCCGACGTGGTTCTGGTATCATCACCGCATCCTACAAACGCTACAAGAGAAAGAATGCAAAGGGCGAGAACCAAACATTTAAATATGTTTTTCATTTTTATACCTCGTTTAGTCGATGTAACAACCGCTGTTTAAGGGCTCGGTAAGATACACGTCATCATACTCTTTTTTAAGTTCGGAAACACAATCGGATGCATCCGACTTGTTTTCAAAAAGTCCTACGTAGGTGGGGCCGCTTCCTGTAAGTCCCATTCCAAGGGCGTTGTTTTCTTTCATAATTTTACGGATATCGGCATACATATCCACTCCATAAAGTTCCTCAAAAACGTTGCCCATGGCATCACCTATCTCCTCCAAATCGGCAGAGCAGATGGCATCGATCATATCATCAACGTCAACGGTCTGGGTACTGCCTTTTTTATCGTAAAGGCGATACATCTCGGCTGTGGAGGTTTTATTGCAGGGTTTACAAAGAACAAGATAACATTCCGGCATGTCGGGAAGAGGACTGATAAGTCCGCCTATTCCCTCGGCTACCGCAGTACCTCCGCACATACAGAATGGAACGTCTGCTCCGATAGACGTAGCAAGTTCAAGCATTTCATCATCGGATAAGGGATAATCAAAAATCTTATCAAGGGCAATCAGCACCGCCGCCGCATCTGCACTTGCTCCACCAAGACCTGCGGCAACAGGGATTTTCTTCTTGATTTTTACCGTTACATCAGGAATTTCCTTTTCAACGGCTTCAAAATATGCCTCAACAGTTTTGTAGGCAATATTTTTTTCTGTGTTGGGGATTTCCTCATCACAGGTAACGGTTACACCGCTACCCTCTTTTCCGTCATCTGAGACCGTTACGGTGTCGCACAAATCGATTGACTGCATAACGGTCTTAAGTAAGTGATAGCCGTCGTCTCTTGTGCCCGTTATATCAAGAGACAAATTTACCTTTGCAGGGGCTTTAACAACAACTCGCATTACAATACTCCTCAATAAAGCAATTATAATTCTTTAATAAATTCGCCTATTCTTTCAAGAGCAGTTTCAAGATGTTTTACAGAATAGGAATAGGATACCCTTATATTGCCCTGTCCGCTTTTGCCAAAGGCATCACCGGGGACAACCGCAACGTGCTTACTTTCTAAAAGACGTTGACAAAATTCTTCAGATGTCATTCCCAATTTCTTAACACTTGGGAAAACGTAGAAAGCACCTCTCGGTTCAAAACAGTCCATTCCCACAGAACGGAAACCGTTTACCACAAGTTTACGGCGGCGGTCATATTCTGCCCTCATTTTAGCAATATCTTCATCACCGTTTTTAAGTGCTTCGATAGCCGCATACTGAGCAGTGGTAGGGGCACTCATAATACCAAACTGATGTATTTTGGTCATTTGAGCAATTATCTCTTTAGGACCGCAGGCATATCCTAAACGCCAACCGGTCATGGAGTATGCTTTTGAGAATCCGCTTACCAGCACCGTTCTTTCCCACATTCCGGGGATAGAGGGGAAGGATACGTGACCTTCTTCGGTATAGGTAAGTTCACCGTAGATTTCATCCGAAATAACCAAAATGTCGGTATCTCTGAGCACGTCGGCAATATCTTCAAGTTGTTTTCTGCTCATAACCGCACCGGTGGGGTTATTAGGGAAGGGAAGCACAAGTGCCTTGGTTTTGGGGGTAATTTTACTCTTTAACACCTCGGGGTCGAGGCAGAATTCATCCTTTTCGTAGGTTTCTACGGGAACGGGAATACCGCCGCAAAGGGTTACTAGTGGTGCATAGCATACAAAACTTGGTTCAGGAATAATAACCTCATCACCAATAGCCACAACCGAACGGAAAAATCCGTCAATGGCTTCGGAACCACCTACCGTTACAAGGACTTCGGATTCGGGTTTATATTCTACAGAGAAGCGTCTTTTAAGATAGTTGCATATCTCTACGCGAAGTTCCATAAGTCCCGAGTTGGCGGTATAGAAGGTGCATCCGTCCTCTATACTCTTGATACCCACTTGGCGAACGTGCCAAGGGGTGGGGAAATCGGGTTCACCAACGCCCAATGATATTACATCATCCATTTGGGCGGCGATATCAAAATATTTTCTTATTCCCGAGGGTTTAATATTGACTATCGTGGGATTAAGCAGTTCATTTACGTTCTTCAAAACGACATCACTCTCCTATCGCTTTTCGATTTTTTATCATTTGAATAACGGGAATTTTCACAAAGTAAGTCAAGTATTTTCTTATTCACGAAGCATTCCTCCTAAAAAGAATTTCAAATTATTCTATCTTTAGCATTATTGGATTTCGGTTTTCGAAATAGGTAATTTCATCAAATCCCGCCTGCTTTATAGCGTTTAATCCTTCGGTTATTCCTGCACCCACATCGTAATAGTGGTGAGCATCAGAACCGATGGTTACATACTTACCACCTAATTCCTTAAAACGGGTAAGAATATCCACGTCGGGAATAAGTTTTCCGTAAGGTTGGCGAAGTCCCGAGGTATTAACCTCAAGGGCTTTATTCTTGCTTATAACCAGTTTAAGCACGTCGTCTACTTGTTTTTCATATTCGGCAAGATTAAGGTCGATATGTTCCACACCGATAATATATCTCAAAGGATAGTTTATATGGGCAAGGGTATCGAACTTACCCCATTCCAATAGTTCACAAAGTTCATCGTAGTAACGATGAAGAAGTTTTTCTGCATCCCTTGTTTTGTAGTCAACCTTCCAGAAATCTTCTTCTCCTGCAACATTGTGAAGACTGCCGATGACAAAATCATAATCTCGGGCGGCAAGAGCATCCTCCGCTTCGGGAAGTGCCTGCATCGCCTGACCTAATTCCATTCCTGCGATAAGTTTGATATCATTCTTAAAGTTTTCTTTTTCTCTAATGGATATGTCAAAACTTTGGCGAATGGTTTTATCAAATCCGTCTTTTTTATAACGGTTGCATTCACAATGGTCGGTAATTGCGGCAATCACAAGATTCTTCTTTACTGCATATTCTCCCATCAAAGAAACGGGGTCAAAACCGTCATCGGAATTGTCGGTATGGATATGTAGATCAACAAGGTTTTTATATCCCACGAAAGGACACTCCTTTTCGATTCATATTTTCAAGAATAAAGGGTGATAAGGGTTATTAGAATTTGTCTCTTGAGGTCGAAGATTTTTAAAAATTCGCCCTTCAAATCCATACTTTTCCACCTATATCATTTCATAATGGGTTATTATAACACAAACCCATCCGAAATAACAACCCCTTTTTTAAAATTTGTGTCAATTATTTTGATGTATATAATAAATTATATTTCCTATAATATATTCTTAATAAAAATCTTGATTTGTAGGGCGGGTTGTGATATAGTGTATTTGTATATTTATTTTTCAAAAGGAATGATTTTACAATGTCAGGACACTCCAAATGGAACAACATTAAAAGAAAAAAAGAAAAGACCGATGCTCAAAAGGCAAAGATTTTTACAAAAATAGGTCGTGAAATGGCCATTATCGTTCGTGATGGCGGCCCAGATCCCGCCAACAACTCCCGCCTTAAGGACTGTATCGCCAAGGCCAAGGCAAACAACGTACCTAACGATAATATTGAGCGTATTATTAAAAAGGCAGCAGGTGAATCCGACAACAGCACCTACGAAGAACTCGTATATGAAGGTTACGGTCCCGACGGTATCGCTGTTATTGTGGAAACCCTTACCGACAACCGCAACCGCACCGCAGGTGACCTTCGCCATTATTTCGACAAAAACGGCGGCAACCTTGGTCAAAACGGCTCGGTTATGTTTATGTTTAACCGACTTGGTATTCTTCGCATAAGTGCCGATGGTCTTGATGAAGATACCGTTATGGTAGATGCTCTTGAAGCAGGTGCAGACGATTTTTCTGCCGAAGAGGAAATCTTTGAAATCATCACCCCTCCCAATGATTTAGGTATCGTTCGCGACGCACTTGATGCTAAAGGATATTCCTTTATCTCCGCCGAGGTAGAATATGTTGCCTCCACCGAAACTAAACTTACCAATGAGGATTCCATTAAAAAGATGGAACGCCTTATTGATATGCTTGAAGAAAATGATGACGTCCAATCGGTTTGGCACAACTGGGATATGGACGAATAATCTTCAAAATATTATTTATTATCCTATTTTTAAGGAGTGAACGTAATGCAAGATATCAATAATCTTTGTATGCACTGTATGAAAGACAAAGGAACAGAACTTATTTGCCCCCATTGTCACAGAGGGGTTGAGGAGGAGCAAGGTATTCCCTATCTTCCCGTAAGAACCCGTTTGGCAGAACGCTATGTTGTTGGCGATATTATCTCCAAGAACGGTGAGGGTGCTACATATTTGGGCTTTGACTGCAAAAACGATTCTGCAGTACTTATTCGCGAATTTTTACCCCTTACCCTTTGTGAAAGAGACCTCTCTACCTGGGAACTTCGCCCTATTGCTGACTGTGCCTTCCTCTATAACAAATATTTAGGAGATTTTCTCACCCTTTCTAAAAGATTGGCAAGAATGAGAGACCTTACCTCTCTTATGCCTATCTATGATATTTTTGAATTAGGTGGTACCGCATATACCGTTTCGGAATACTGTGAAAGTATTACCCTCGACGATTTCATTATCCGTAACGGCGGTAGTTTGAATTATGAACAATGTCGTTCTCTTTTGATGCCTGTTCTTACCTCCCTTATCACCCTTCATAACGCAGGTGTAGAGCATGGAGGTATCGCCCCCGAAAACCTTTTGGTTGGTAAAGACGGAAAGATAAGAATTATTGATTTTTGTATCCCTGAAGTTCGCTCTGCCCGTTCCGAACTTAAAGAACAACTTTATGAAGGATATTCCGCTATCGAACAATATGGATATGAAGGTACCATTGGTCCTTGGACCGACGTTTATGGCTTTGCATCGGTTATCTATCGTGTTTTGGTAGGTAACGCTCCTACAGATGCACCTGCCCGTGCTAATAATGACCGTTTAGTTATTCCTGCAAAGATTGCAGAAAACATTCCTAAACACTCTATGGTAGCCCTTGCAAACGCGTTGCAATTTCTCCCCAATGAAAGAACCTCCTCATTGGAACGTTTCAGGGATGAATTCTCTGCCGCTCCTAATGTAGTTACCGCTACCAATATGAGCAAAAAAGAGACCGTGGCTGAAGGTGGTGTCGTTTCGGTTTCTGAAGAAAAGAAAAAGGAACAAAGTGACCGTCGTAAACGTTCAATTACCTACACCCTTATTGCCCTTGGATGCACCTTTGTTGTACTTATCACCGCTGTGATTATTATCCTTGCTACTTATGGTATTTTGAGTTGCGGTGGGGATGAAGAATCCAATAACCCCGAATCATCTGCCGTTGAATCAAGTCAAGTAGATTCGATTGTTTCTGAGTTTGATATCAACGAAATCGAAATTCCTTCGGTATTGAATCAAACCTTATCTGAAGCTCAAAAAAACCTCAACAATAAATTTGTTATTGTGGTTGAATCCAAACAATACAGCGATCAGGTTGAAGAGGGAGTTATTATCTCCCAAACCCCCGATGCAAACGAAAAAGTTTCGGGTAACGGTGATGTGCAAATCATCAAGGTTGTTGTAAGTATGGGTTCGGAAAAGGTATCCTTCCCCTCCGTTAAAGGACTTTCTTACGAACAAGCTATGCTTAAACTTTATGAAGCCGGTTTCACCTTCTCTTGTATTGAAAAGGAAGAAAAGTATGATCCCAACCAAAAACCCGGTACAGTTTTGAGTGTTACCCATCTTAACAGTGAAATGACCTCCGGCACCAAATACGGTCGTGATACCGCTATTCTTATCTCGGTTGCCGATGCACAATCCGGTCCTACCGAATCCGTGGAAACATCTCAACCGGATGACAGTACAGAACCCCAAGAATAAAATCACATATAACCTTCGGTTCTGTTTTATTGGAACCGAAGGTCAATTTGAGGATGATAATTATGAAAAAAGTTCTTGTTGTGGAAGACGAATCCGCCATTAGAGAATTTGTTGTTATAAATCTAAAAAAAGCGGGATTTGAGGTTAGAGAAGCCGAAAACGGTGAAGAAGCCCTTCGTATATTTATTGAGGAAAAGGGTGATTTTCAGGTTGTGCTTCTTGATATTATGATGCCCGGAATTGTCTTTGGTCACTCACGGATATAGTCCATGTTAGCTGTGGATC
>JAZQJN010000029.1:0-4058 GCA_045541655.1 Acutalibacteraceae bacterium | reverse complement strand
GTGGGGTTTACCGCCTTGTCGGTGGATATACAAATAAATTTCTCAACGTGATGTAAAATTGCTTCTTGGCAAACATTTATGGTGCCCATTACATTGTTTTTAATGGCCTCACGTGGGTTGATTTCCATCATAGGAACATGTTTATGGGCGGCGGCGTGGAATACCACTTTGGGGTGGAATTCTTTAAACACCTCACTGAGTCTGCCTCTATCTCTGATAGAGCCAAGCCGCAGTTCATATTTACCTGCATATTTTTGTTTTAGTTCATTATCTAAAAAGAATAACCCATTTTCGTGGATATCGAAAATAATAAGTTTTCCGCATCCAAAACGAAGCACCTGACGGCATATTTCGGAACCGATTGAACCGCAACCGCCAGTTACAAGCACCGTTTCTCCCTCAATAAACTGTTTAACTATGTTCATATTGAGGCTAACGCTACCACGGCGAAGAAGGTCTTCGAGATTTATATCCGATACCTTCATATCGGAAACTTCCGCATCATCTATAGTTCCAAAACGACGTACTACACAGTTTTTCTCTTTGCAGATCCCCAAAACATTTTGCATAACCAGTTTGGTAGCGGTGGGAATAGCAACGATTACCTGATTAACACTATTAGCGGATATGGTTTCGGCTAATTTATCTATACCGCCCACAATAGGCACACCGCCGATTTTTTTACCTTTAAGAGAGATATCGTCATCGATGTATGCCACAACGCGAAGGTTCATTTCGGGATGACTTGTTACCTTTTTGAGGAAGTAGGTACCTGCCTCCCCTGCTCCGTATATGATAATTGGTGCTTTCGTTACCTTGCTATTGCTTATTTTGGTTTTGGCGGCCATAAACATTCGCCCGATACCTCTACCCAAAACCGACAGTATTACAAGGAACATTGCCATTATGATATAGGTAGGAATGGGAAGAAGTCCCTCATCACTACTTTCGCCATTGACTCTGATGTAGTTGTAACGAACAACAACATCTATGAGGAAAAGCGAACCCATTTGAAGTATAACCGATGCACATTGTTGCATTATGTCGCTAAAACTGATGCTACGAAGAAGTCGGTTATAACATCCACAAAGGGTATTACATATAACCACAATCGCTAAAACACCGATGATGTATTTGCCCATATTATTCTGATAATAGTTAGGCACCTTTACATACATCCAAAAGGTGAGGTTTATGCCAAGCACAACCGAACAAACGGCCGAAAGGGCATCCCAAAGCAAGAGGAATGCAACAGGAACCCATTTTTTAAAAATGGTCAACATATTCTTTTTTTCTATATTAGAATTCATTAACTTCATTCCTTTTATAATATGCCAAAATACTCCAACTTATATTTGGTATATTATACTATTAATGGGGCTTTATGTCAATATATTGGAGAGTTTTGTAACAGTTTTGATACTATTTTGTTTTCATCCTACAAAATTCCAAAGATAACGTCTTTGTGTTACGATAAATTTTCGCAACGCAAAATACCGTTATGTGATTTTATTTTTTCTTTGCAAAGGAATCTTTAAGAGCAACGGTGCGATTAAATACTAAGGCACCATCCTTACTATCGGCATCTACACAGTAGTATCCTTGACGCATAAATTGGAAGGTATCTCCAACATTCGGTTTCATTGATGCATCAATTTTACATCCGGTCAGAACAACCTGTGATTCGGGATTAAGATTTGCGGTAAAATCTTCAACGCCTTCTTCATCGGAGGGATTTTCTACGTTGAAAAGGCGGTCATATATTCTTGCCTCAAAATCTTGACAATTTGAAGCAGATACCCAGTGAAGTGTACCCTTAACCTTACGTCCATCGGCAGTAACGCCACCTTTGGATTCGGGGTCATAGGTGCAGTGTACCACCGTGATATTACCCTCATCATCGGTTTCGTGGGATACGTATTTAGCATAATATGCACCCTTTAAGCGAACCTCTCTTTCGGGGCAAAGGCGGAAGAATCCTTTGGGAGGTTCAAGGGCAAAGTCATCCTGCTCAATATAAATTTCTTTTGAGAAGGTAACGGTGTCTTTACCAAGTTCGGGTTTATTGGGGTTGATATCGTTCTCGATAAGTTCAGTAACGTCATCGGGATAGTTATCAATAACAACCTTAAGGGGTTTAAGCACCGCCATAGCACGGGGTGCATTCTGGTTTAAATCATCACGGACACATGCCTCTAAAAGTGCATAGTCGATAACGGAATTTGCCTTTGATACACCTATTCTTTCGCAGAAATCACGGATAGCGGCGGGGGTAAATCCTCTGCGACGGAGTCCGCAAAGGGTTGCCATACGGGGATCATCCCAACCTGTAACGATATTGTCATTTACAAGGCGGAGGCATTTTCTCTTACTTGTAAGGGTGTAATTAAGGTTCATTCGGGCAAACTCGATCTGGCGGGGAGGGGTGTCGATTTCGAGTTCACGTAAGAACCAATCGTAAAGGGGACGATGATTTTCAAATTCAAGGGAACAGAGAGAATGGGTTACACCTTCAGCAGCATCGGAGAGGGGGTGTGCGAAGTCATACATAGGATAAACACACCATTTATCTCCTGTGCGGTGGTGATGTGCTTTAAGAACACGATAGATAACCGGGTCTCTCATATTAAGGTTAGGTGAGGACATATCTATCTTGGCACGAAGTACTCGGCTTCCGTTTTCAAATTCACCTGCGGTCATTCTTGCAAAAAGGTCAAGGTTTTCTTCTATAGAACGTTCTCTATAGGGACTGTTTTGACCGGGAGCAGTCAAGGTACCTCTGGTTTCTCTTATTTCATCGGGAGTAAGGTCGCAAACATACGCTTTGCCCATTTTGATAAGTTTAATGGCACATTCATAGATAAAATCAAAATAGTCGGAGGCATAAAATACTTTATCCCACTCAAATCCCAACCATTTGATGTCCTCCATAATGGCATCTACGTATTCGGTATCCTCCTTAACGGGATTGGTATCGTCAAGACGGAGATTACATTTGCCCTTATATTTTTCAGCCATACCAAAGTCAATGCATATTGCCTTGGCGTGACCGATGTGAAGATATCCATTCGGTTCGGGAGGAAAACGGGTTTGAACCTTGTTATACACTCCCTCTGCCAAATCTTCGTTTATAAAATCCTCTATAAAGTTGGTGTTTTCTCTGATAAATTCTTCCATTTTATTTTTTCTCCTTTGAAAAAAAGGTTATTTGTTTAATCTGTTGATTACCTCATCCTTGCCGAGAAGTTGCATTATCGCATAGAGGTCGGGGGTATTTTTTCTGCCTGTTACAGCAAGACGGATAATTCCGCTCACGTCTCCTACGTGGCCTTTGAAACTTTCGGGAGATTGTTTGTATGCCTTAACATCGGGGGAAAATCCTAATGGTTCACACATTTCTTTAATGGCGTTAAACCATTCATCCTTGGTGTGGTCGGGATTGTAAACCTCCACATATTTTTCAAGGATTGCCTTTACATCCTCTGCCGAAATATTTTCGGGCATTTCAACCTTCTTTGGTGCTTCGAAGAAATATTCGGTATAATCGGCTATTTCGTTCCACTTGGCAATATCTTTACGGGGTTTGTTACCACCGCGGTCAATAGAAAATATACCCTTGGAAAATTCGGGGTTTTGGTTAAGTTTATTAAATAAATCTTTATCATAAGTTTCTGCCCATTTAACCGACAGTTCAAAGACTTCATCGGCGGTCATACGGGAGATAACGTTTTTGCTGACGTCATTAAATTTAACCAAATCAAAAAGTGCACCCGAGGGGGACATTTTTTTGAAGTTGAAGGGAAATTCATCCTGTGATGCGTCGGGGTTAGGTTTACGCCAATCTTCAAAGTTGGAGTTGGCAAGTGTTAAAAGATATTCTCTGACCGAAAGGGCGGGATAACCCTGCTCAAAATAGAAGGAAACCGCTGCTTCGGGGTCTTTACGTTTTGAGAGTTTTCTTTTACCTCCATTTTCTTCCTTCATAAGGGGGGAAACGTGGGCATATTTGGGAGGACGCTTTGCAAGACATTTGAAAAGTTGCAAATGAACGGGGGCTG
>JAZQJN010000028.1:0-6152 GCA_045541655.1 Acutalibacteraceae bacterium | reverse complement strand
GGTGCGGGGGGTAGACATACCTGCCTCAATACCGCTTTTAGTAATTTCGTTAAATGTAACACGGATAGGAGCATTCTCGTCCAATGCTAAAATTTGTGCTAAGTGCCACGCAATAGCTTCTCCTTCGCGGTCAGGGTCGGTTGCGAGGTAAACTATTTCACTTTCGGCGGCGGCGGATTGGAGTTGCTTAATAAGGTCTTCCTTACCTGCAGCAGAAACATATTTAGGGGCAAAATTCTTGTCGACGTTTACACCTAAAGTCTTTTTAGGAAGGTCTCGTATATGACCGTTAGAGGCCATAACCTTAAATCCTGCACCTAAATATTTTGTAATACTTTTTGCCTTGGAAGGGGACTCAACGATAAGAAGTTTTGACATAATACTGTCATTTCCTTTCGAATATATATTAAAACTAATTTATAACGTAAGAATTTCCCAACCCTTTAGAAACTAAGCCAAAGAGTTCAAGTTCACTAATGGCAGATAAAATCTCTTGAGTGGGAAGATTAGTAACCTCTGCTAAAGTATCAAAGGTCATTTCTTTTTTTGTAAAAGATGAATATATCGCTTCCGCTTCCTTTGAAAGTCCGTCAGGCAAAGGAAGTGGCTCAAAGGATACAGGTTCCATAACAGTTTGGAAAGTTTTTTCTTCTTGAATAATTGTTTTGGAAGATAGACGCTCTTTCTTTTTGTGGGGTTTCTTTTCGGGAATAAAGTTCCATTGACTTTTAGACTTAAGAGAAAGTATATCACCGATAGTCTTGTTAGCATCTTCAAGATTAAGTGTGTCCCCAAACCGTCTTGTGTATTCCTCAAGAATATCAAGGGCAGAAAAGACAGGTTTGGCACCGTCCTTAATAAGTTTATTGGTGCCTTCAAAACTGTTTTCTAAAATACTTCCTGGGACAGCAAAAACATCGTTGCCTTGTTCAAGAGCCAAATTGGCGGTAATCAAAGCACCGCTGTTAATTCCTGCTTCCACCACCAAAGTCCCTTGGGATAGGGCGGATATTATTCTGTTGCGAATTGGGAAATGATAGTTAACAGGTCGCTCGAAGGGGATGTATTCACTAATAATTGCACCATTTTTTATAATTTCGCATCTAAGTTCTCGATTTTTAACGGGATAATTATACCCAATTCCGCAACCGATAACAGCAATGGTCTTTCCACCTGCCTTAATTGCAGCAAAATGGGCTTCACTATCAATACCCAAGGCACCGCCGCTGATAACAACGGCCCCCGCCTTTGCAAGTTGATGCGAAAAGAAGTTTGCGGATTTGAATCCATAATCCGAAGCGTGTCTTGTTCCTACAATGGATATGCACAAGGTGTTGTCGAAATCGGGAAGTTCCCCCTTAACAAACAACATAAGTGGTGGATTATATATATTCTTCAATCGTTTTGGATATTTCTCATGAGCATAGGGAATAAGTTTAATATCGTGTTTAATACAGTATTCATAAAGTTCAACGGATTTTTTGACAGGAGGATTAAGTATAGATAGTATTTTGTCTTTTGAAATTTTCAAGTTAACAAAATCGTTGTATTGAGCATCAAATACCTTGTCAATATCAAAATCAAATGCTTTAAGTAGATTATATGGGCCACTTACTGCATCCTTATAAATAATACGGAGTGCAAGATACTTTAGTAGTTGTTCCTTGTTCATCTTATCATCTCCCAAATAAATACCGCCGATGCGGCGTGGGCATTTAACGACTCGGCACGCCCGTCCATACCAATAGTAACTAAAACATCTGCCAAATTCTTTGCGGTGTGGGAAAGTCCGTTTGCTTCATTACCAATAATCGCGGCACACCCCTTTTTGAAATTCACCTCACGAATTTCCTTTTCAGCATCCTTAACAACGGCGGCGTAGGATGTGATATTTTTACTTTTAAGAGCATATAATGCATCTTCAACAGAGGCGTATTCAGCGGTCGGTAACCTAAGTAAAGCACCCATGGAAGCACGAAGTGCCTTTGAGTTAAAAACATCGCAACCACCTGTGAGGAGAAGTCCGTCAAGACCAAAGGCCTCTGCGGTGCGGGATATAGCCCCTAAATTAGAAGGGTCAGATACATTTTCAAGTAAAATATATTTACCATCACTTTTAAGTGAAAAGGAAAGTTCAGGTTTTTTACAAACACAAATAACCCCCTGAGGATTGTCGGTGTCGCAAAGTTTTTGCATTATTTCAGGAGATACGATAACGTTGTTTTCGCTACATTCAGTTATTCTTTCAGCATCCTCACCGTGTGCTTTAAAAAACTGTTCAGTAAAAAAGGCATCAACAAAGGTATAGGATGAATTTACCGCATCTAAGCAAAGGCGAAGACCCTCTACCAAAAACAATCCTTCCGTTTTTCGACCACGGGTGGTTTTTAGTAAAGTTCTTTGTTTTATGAGTGGATTGTCTTTTGAAGTAATAATTTTCATAAGAACCTCTAAAAAATCGAATTTCACCTTTTTACACAAATTCCAATACATTATAATGTAAAAGATAACCCCTTGTCAAGTACTACCTTACATTATATAGTAAAAAAATCCCCGCCAAAGAAGACGGGGAAATTCAATAAGTTATTCTACATTCTTTTTTGTCTTGAAGGAAGGCGTTTGCGAAAGGATAACCGAGGCGAATACAAGGATACATCCAATTCCCTCTTTAAGAGATAATCTTTCACTTAGAATAAGCCAACCCGAAAGCACAGCAAACACCGATTCCAGACTCATAACAATGGAACAAACGGTGGGGGAGGCATATTTTTGTCCTTCGATTTGGAGGGTGTATGCAATACCGCTTGACATAATACCCATATATAAAATATAACCAATAGAATTCGAGGTAATAGGTGCGGGAGTTCCCTCAAATATAAAGGCAGAAATTATAGACAATATACCGCAAACTAAAAATTGCAAAAAGGACATTTTAATAGCATTTGTACCGGGGAAACGATCAACTACAATGAGATGCACAGCAAAAAACACTGCACAAAGCATCACAAAAATATCGCCAACATAAATTTTGTTAATTCCACCTGAAAGGCACAAAAGATACATTCCAACAGTACAACCAATAACGGCAACTAAAACGGGAATTTGCATCTTTTTTTCACGAATAATGGAATAAACCGCCACCATAACTACGTATGTAGCAGTAATGAAACCGGATCTGCCCGAAGCGGCGGCATCCTCAGGATAAATGGTTATTCCTTGTTGCTGACAAAATGTAGCAAAAAACAAAAATACACCGCAAAGACTACCGCCCAAAAGCTCAACTTTTGAGAAAATTTTGTTGCATTTTTCGACCTTGTTTTTCTTGAAAATGGCAGAAAAAATAATAAGAATACCTAAAAAAACAACGCCGGTAAAAGATCTGTAAGCGTTGAAAGAAAAAGGAGGAACTTCGCTTGAAGCAATTGTTTGAGCGACAAAGGCGGAACCCCAAATTATAGCAGCAATTAGTAAATATAAAGAACCTTTTAAATTTTTCAAAATATCAATCCTCAAAGTGTTTTAACAAATCCAAAACATTTTACCATCTTTTATAAAAAAATGCAATAATTTATAGGTCAATATTTGTTGAAAAACAAAGAGCAAAGTGATATAATACAATGAACTTGAGCGTTAAAGGTGGGAGATATCTTGAAAGAAAAGAAGAAAATAAATAAAAAACTTCTAATTTCGGCAATAATTCTTTTTGCCGGAAATTTACTTCTTTTTCTTACAATTTGGATGATGGGCAAGTATGAAAAAGTATATTTTGACCAATTCCTTTTTCAAATGAAATCATCCTCTCAAGGAGTCCATAGAGAACTTGCAAACAGTGCCGTTACCAGGGTTTTAGGACTTGGAATAATCTCAACCGTTGTAGAGGTTTTATTCTATCGATTACTTTCGGGAAGAATGGAAAAGCTCAAAGAAAATAGTAAAAGATATGTAAAATATTGTGCCTCAAAGGCCTGTGTGTTTTTTCAAAAAAGAGTGCTTCCTATATCCCTATCGGTATTCATAGTTTCCACAGGAATATTTGTAACCCGGCTTGAGATATTTGCGTATGCACAAGCTGTGTCTACCGAATCAGGATTTATTGAGCTTAATTATAAAAGTCCAAATGAAGTAGATCTTATCTTTCCAAAAGAAAAACGGAATCTCATATACATTTTTCTTGAATCAATGGAAAACACCTTTGCCGATAAGCAAAATAATTCCTACAATATAGATTTTATTCCTGAACTTACCGCCCTCGCTAACGATAATATTAGCTTTTCAAATACCGATGGAGTAGGCGGCGTTTTGAGTTTCGGTGGTACTAACTGGACTGCGGCGTCGATGGTATCACAAACCTCCGGAGTAACCGTAAAGGTTCCTTTCTCCGCCGATGCCTATGGTGATAATACCGTGTTTATCCCCGGAATTATTTCTATCGGTGAAGTGCTTGAAAAGCAGGGATATAACCAAACTGTACTTATGGGGTCGGATGCCTATTTTCATGGCAGAGAAACCTATTTTACCGACCACGGGAATTACAAAATTTTAGATACAAAATCCCTTAAAACCACTGGAAGATTGCCTGAAGATTATCGTGAATGGTGGGGTTTTGAGGATGAAAAGCTTTTTGCTTTCGCGAAGGAAGAACTTATCCACCTTTCTAAAGAAAATAAACCTTTCAACCTTACTATGCTTACCGCAGATACCCATTTCCCTAATGGATATAAATGTTCCCTTTGCAAAGATACATACAAGGAACAATATGCTAATGTACTTGCCTGTTCGTCAAAGCAGGTGGCATCCTTTGTAGAGTGGATAAAAGCTCAAGATTTTTACAAAAACACCACCGTTATAATTTGTGGAGATCATCTCACAATGGATTCTGATTTTCTATCGGGGGTAGATGAGGAATATGTTCGTACTAATTACAACTGTATTATCAATTCTGCAGTAACAACCCAAAAGCAAAATAACCGACAGTTTGGTTCCTTCGATATGTTCCCCACAACCCTTGCGGCCATGGGGGTTAAGATAAAAGGTGACAGATTAGGACTTGGTACAAATCTTTTTTCAAACAAGAAAACGTTAACCGAAGAATATGGCTTTGATGTATTAAATGAAGAATTGAAAAAGCAGTCAACATTTTATAATCGGGAATTTTTAGGTGAAGAATAAATAAAAACCAAAGGATGCAAAATCCTTTGGTTTTTTGTTTATGCGATGATTAAAAGAATTAATCCCAAAGTTTTTCGGGGTATACTCCGGATTTAATTAGTTTTTCAATAGCAGCTTTTACGATAGGTTTGTCTTCTTTGTAGGTTACACCAAACCAACGCTCGTTGGTGGAAAGGACCTTAACGGAGGCAATTCCGTCATCAATACACTTGCCAACCGATTCAGGGAGCAAACATTCTGCCTTTTCAGGAACAGGATGTTTGCTTGCAAAGAAATCCTTAAGATCATTATCAAGACGGGGGAAAATGTCGGGGGTAAGACCGAAAAAGTTCATAGAAACGGGGGAGGAAAGAACAAGTTTTTCCACTGTACCATCTTCAAGATAGGAGGTAGCACGACAACGACCTTTTTCGATTTTTTTATGTTCCTTAATGTCGGTAAGGAAGTTGTTTTCATCCACTTGACAAATGCCGCGGGAAACGGTACCACTATCGGAAAGGGTGTTTTTAAGAATATAACCTGCGAGGCAGAAATTAACCTTGTCAGTAGCTTTATCACTTGTGAGGAAATCATAAACAAGTTTAAATGCTTCGGGACCATAATAGTCGTCAGCATTTATAACTGCAAAGGGCTCTTTGACTACATTGCGGCAACACCAAATAGCGTGGGAAGTACCCCAGGGTTTTTCTCTTTCGATAAATTTAGTGCTTCCTTCAGGAAGGTCGTTAATGCCTTGAAAAACATAATCTACCTGAATATGTTTGCTAACTCTATCGCCTACGCTCTCCTTAAAGATAGCAAGGTTTTCCTCTTTAATAATAAACACAACGCGGTCAAACCCTGCACGTTTTGCATCATAAATACTGTAATCAACAAGAAGTTCGCCATTAAGACCAAACTGTTCAAGTTGTTTTAAACTGCCGTAACGACTGGCCATACCGCCCGCCATAATGACCAAGGATGCTTTTGCCATTTATATTACC
>JAZQJN010000027.1:0-2504 GCA_045541655.1 Acutalibacteraceae bacterium | reverse complement strand
AGAAGCGAAGGTAAAGCAGTTCGCGTTATCGACAAGAGAAAACTTGTGTAATATCAGAGAGGAGATAAAGTTATGGCAATTAAGCAATTAACAGTATTTGTTGAAAATAAACAAGGTGCACTTGTGTCTATTACCGATACTCTTTCAAAACACGATATAAATATCAGAGCACTTTCTATTGCAGAAACTCAGGATTTCGGTATTCTTCGACTTATTGTAAATGATGAAAAGACCGCCGAAAGAATCCTTTCTGAAGAAGGATATCTCATTAAAATCACCGAGGTTGTGGGTGTTAAAATCGGTGACGCCCCCGGTAAACTTTCCGCAGCCCTTAAGGTGCTTGATGAGAACAAAATCAATATGGAATACCTTTATGCCTTTATGGCTCGTACCGAAAAACACGCCTATGTTGTTTTGAGGGTAGAGGAAAACAAAACCGCCGAAAACGCCCTCGAAAATGCAGGATTCCATCTTATCACCGATGCCGATATCTGTAAGCTTTAATACAATGATAAGATTAGCAGTAGAAAAGGATATAGATAAAATCGGAGATTTACTTTCACAAGTAGATTTGGTGCATCATAAGGGCAGACCCGATATTTTTAAAATCGGCAGAAAGTATAACGAAACCGAACTAACTAATATGTTGGGTGATAAATCCCGCCCCATATTCGTTTCGGTGGATGAAAATGACAATGTTTTAGGATACTGCTTTTGCATTTTTCAGCAGCACATAGAAAATTCTGTCCTTACCGACATTAAAACTCTTTATATCGATGACCTTTGTGTCGATGAAAACCTTCGCGGAAAGCATATCGGTAAAGAATTATTTGAACACGCCAAAGAATTTGCAAAAGAAAATGGTTGTTATAATCTTACCCTTAATGTATGGAGTTGTAATCCATCTGCCCTTCGATTTTATGAATCCTGTGGTTTAATCCCACAAAAAATTGGAATGGAAATAGTTTTATAAAAGAAAGACCTACCGTTTGGTAGGTCTTTCTTTTATGTCTATTTATGATACTTTGAACCATTTAAAATGGCAAACCCACGATAGATTTGCTCGGTTAGCATCACTCTGAACAATTGATGTGGAAAGGTCATATTTGAAAGAGATAGGCGAAAATCCGCTCTTTTTTTAACCCTATTGGATAATCCAAATGAACTGCCGATAATAAAAACGAGGTTAGATTTACCGTCCACAGCAGAGCGTTCTATCATTTCGGCAAATCGTTCTGACGTTACACCCTTACCCTCAATGCAAAGGGCGAAAACATAGGCGTTATCGGGAATTTTTGAAAGAATCACATCTGCCTCATTCTCAAGACAGGCATCTATCTCCTTTTGAGATGGGTTTTGGGATAATTTTGCTTCATTTAATTCGAGGATATTAAACTTGCAATAGGCGGAAAGTCGTTTTGAATACTCGCTTAATGCATCTTTTAGGTATTGTTCTTTAAGTTTTCCCACGCATATTATAGTAACGTTTTGCAAGATATCACCCCTAAAACCTTATCATTTCATTAAATTCCGTTCCTGCGGCATTGATAACGTAATCCACATCCCTTTTAGCACCAAAGTTTTCAAGTTCAGTAACAGTTGTTCTGAGAGCTATAAATGGGGTATTATTCTCTCTACTTAAATGAGAAAGAATAATTCTTGTAGTTCCATTCTTAATTAGATTAGGCATTTCTCTTGAACAGTCCACATTTGACAGATGCCCTCCTACCCCTAAAATTCGCCTTTTAAGATGTTCGGGATAGTTAATATTTGCTTTTAGCATACCTACGTCATGATTTGATTCAAGTACCACCAAATCACATCCGTATATACCCTGTCGCACGGTATCACTTACATATCCAAGGTCGGTACACACGGCGATTTTGCGGTCATCGGATAGTTCAATTCTATACCCACAACTGTCGGCAGAGTCATGGCTTGTGTGAAATGAGGATACCTTAAAATCATCCAGTTCAATAGTACTATCCACACGATAAGCATTGAAATCACCATTAAGGTGTCCCCCATGTTCCAATTCCTCCAATGTAAGTGGAGTAGCATATATATCTATATTATTTTTTTTCGCAAATACACGAAGACCTTTTACGTGGTCAATGTGTTCGTGGGTGATAAATATTGCCTTTATGCTATCGAGAGAAATATCCAATTCATTAAGGCGGTCGGTTATGCGTTTGGCGGAAACGCCTGCATCTACAAGGATACCAGTTGTGTTGGTGCCAATATAGGTAGCGTTTCCCTGACTACCGCTAAACAGTTGACATACTCTTGCCAATAGAATTCATCCTTATAAAAGTTTTTGTTTTTCTACTTCACTGACGTTAAGTTTAAGGAGTTTAGATACACCCTTTTCTTGCATTGTAACGCCGTAAAGAATATCCGCCTCTTCCATAGTTCCTCGACGGTGGGTAACAACGATAAATTGGGTGTTATCACACATTTTTCTCATATACGATGCAAAACGGTCAACGTTAACATCGTCAAGG
>JAZQJN010000026.1:0-2242 GCA_045541655.1 Acutalibacteraceae bacterium | reverse complement strand
CAATCACTTTAGTTACGCTTCTTGATGAAGTACCTATTGATGCTGCAAGATTCTTCTTTAACCTCAGAGAACCAAACACACATTGTGAATTCGACCTTGATTTGGCGGTTGAAGAGTCAAGTGAAAACCCTGTGTATTATGTTCAATACGCTCACGCTCGAATTTGTAATATTATTAAAAATTTGGCAGCAGAGGGTATCTCGTTTGAATCTTTACCCGCAGATGATCTTGATGTTTTGGTTTGTCCTGAAGAGACCGAACTTATTCGTTTTCTTGCATCATTTACCGATGAAATAAAGAATTCGGCAAAAGCATTAGACCCCTCTAAAATCACCCGTTATGCACTTCAAACAGCGACTTTATTCCACAAATTCTACAACGCTTGTCGTGTAAAAGGTGATGATAGAAAGTTAATGCTCGCTCGACTTTTCCTTTGCGTTTCTACCAAAACAGTTTTGAAGAATATTTTGGATATTTTGAAAATTGACGCTCCGGAAACCATGTAATGAATAGATTATTATTACGGAGTATTTTTATAAACAGGTGATATTTTATGAACAAAACATTTGAAAGTCTAAAGAAAATGATTGGCAACACTCCACTTCTTGAAATTAATTTTCTTTACAAAGGAAAAGAAAAGAGAATTTTCGCAAAAGCCGAGTATTTTAATATGACGGGTAGTATTAAAGACCGTGTTGCTCTTCACATTCTAAAAAAAGCATATGATGAGGGTACCATCAAAAAAGGAGATATTATTGCCGAAGCAACAAGCGGTAATACAGGTATTTCTTTTTGTGCTGTTGGTACTGCCCTTGGTCATAAATCCATTATTTTTATGCCCGACTGGATGAGTTCCGAAAGGGTCAATCTTATTAAAAGCTTTGGTGCAGAAATCATTGGAGTATCCCGCGAAGAAGGCGGATTTTTGGGCTCAATAGCTATGTCGGATGCACTAGAAGAAAAGGGTGGATATTTCCTCCCCCATCAATTTACCAATGAAGAAAACACAAACACCCACTACAACACTACCGGTCTTGAAATCGCTAACCAACTTAAAAGCGTAGGTCTTGTTGCAGATGCTTGTGTTGCAGGTGTTGGTACAGGCGGTACCGTTATGGGTATTACCCGTCGTTTAAAAGAATATAATCCAAACTTTAAAGGTTATGCCCTTGAACCCAAAAGTTCCCCCACATTATCTACAGGTTTTAAGGTTGGTATTCACCGCATTCAAGGTATATCCGATGAATTTATTCCTGATATTCTTAAAATCGATGAACTTGCAGGTATCGTTGCCGCTGATGATGGCGACAGCATCAATATGGCAAGAATGTTATCCTCTAAACTTGGTATTGGTGTTGGTGTTTCCTCCGGTGCTAACTTCCTTGGTTGCATCGAAATTCTTGAAAAACTTGGTGATGACGCAGTTGTTGTTACCACCTTTGCCGATGACAATAAAAAATATCTTTCTACCGATTACTCCTACGAGCAACCAATTGAAGATGATTTTATTTCTAAAGATGTAGAACTTATTTCTGTTAACTGCATCAGATAATTTACAAACGCGAGAAAGTATTGAGGTTAAAAAAATGTCTAAACCTACTGTAGCGGTGGTTGGTCGTCCTAACGTAGGCAAATCCACCCTATTCAACAAGTTAATAGGTCAACGACTTTCCATTGTTGATGATACTCCCGGTGTCACAAGAGACCGTATTTACGCTCCCTGTGAGTGGTGCGGCAAACAGTTTATGCTTGTAGATACCGGTGGTATTGAACCCTTTTCTAAAGAGATTATTCCCTCTCAAATGAGGGCACAGGCAGAACTCGCCATTGAACTTTGTGATGTTACCATCCTTGTAACCGACCTTACAGGCGGTGTTACAGCTGCCGATATGGAGGTTGCCGCCATGCTTCAAAAGAGCGGTAAACCGATTGTTTTATGTGTCAATAAATGCGATGGTATTGGAGAAGAACCTCCTGAGTTTTATGAATTTTATAATTTAGGATTAGGTGACCCATTCCCTGTATCTGCTGTACACGGACATGGTACCGGCGATATGTTGGATGAAGTTATTAAATACCTTCCGTCAGGGGATGAAGAAGAGAAATATGATGAAGATGCTATTAAGGTTGCCATAATTGGCAAACCTAACGCAGGTAAATCATCCCTTGTTAATAAGATTGCAGGTGAGAAACGTTCTATTGTATCAGACATCGCGGGGACAACCCGTGACTCGGTTGACTC
>JAZQJN010000025.1:0-16374 GCA_045541655.1 Acutalibacteraceae bacterium | reverse complement strand
TTAAAAGGTCTATTGTATCCAAAAGTTTCAACCAAGTATTTTAACAAAATGATTACCTCCTTTTTTGTGGACGAATTGGGGTATATATACCTGCTTTCAAGTCCACTGTTTTTTACATTATTTTGAGCGTTGAAAATTCTTGAAAAGTGCTCGGAACCCCCTTAAATACTGGATTTGTGTGTAGAAAAAGACCATACCCTCAGTCTTTGGGTATGGTCTTATTTTAACATCATCAGGTGCCATGGCGGCACCCATATTATTGACGTCGGTTATGCCTTTATCCAGAGTTCTGCCTATGGTTATTCCCCTTATTTTTATGCCTGTGTTTTTTAGGGAGGTTACTACAACCGCTCCTGCTCCCGTTACCGTCCATTGGGCTGTGGGGGTTCGTTGTCCGCCATATTCAAGGGGTAATCTGAACTGCCTTTCGCTTGCACAAAAGTGAGATGAGGTTACACAGGCGGCTCTTTTTGCAAGTCCTCCTTCTACAAAACCTGATGCCATACAAAGGCCTAATGCCATAGTGGAACAGGCACCGTATATTCCCACGTATGGGATATTATAATCACTTATTCCAAAGGTGGAGGCGGCACACTGATTAAGCAGGTCTCCTGCAAACAAGACGTCTATATCTGCAGGGGCTACACCGCTTTTTTCCATAGCGATAGACAACACCTGTCGTTGCATCTCGCTTTCTGCCTTTTCAAAAGAATCCTGTCCTAAATATTCATCATCGAATACTCTATCAAACATTTTGCCAAGTGGGCCTTCCGACTCCTTCTTCCCTGCCACCGAGGCATATCCTTCTATTACGGGTGGGGTATCGTAAAAAATTGTATATTTTCCTATTCTTCGTGCCATATTTTTATTCCTTTCGTTTTTTATATTTTTAGCACTTTTATCGCTTTTATTTATTGTATATTAATAATTATTACACCATTGCCAATTTTTTGTTTTTATGGTATAATATATTTAATATTCTTTATTATTCATACAAAGGAAGTGTTATTTTATGGATCAAAAATACGAAGCGTTATTTACCCCTTGGAAGGTAGGTAACGTTGAGATTAAGAACCGAATTGTTATGTGTCCTATGGGTGGTACATCCCTTTTCGGTTGGTTTGAACTGACAGGTTGTAAATTTGACAAGGAAGCCGCCAAACTTTTCCTTGAAAGAGCCAACAACAACGTTGGTCTTATTATCCCCGGTATCGCTCCTCTTCGTGACACATTCTGGGGCAAATGGCTTTGGCAAAATCCCAAAATGTTTGAAGACCTTAAAGAGTTTATGGATGAGATTCATAAAACCGGTGCAAAGTTATTTATTCAGTTGACCGCAGGTATGGGTCGTTCTTGGGCTATTACTGAACTTATTGCACCTATGCATAAAAATCCCGTTACAAGAGCACTTCTTAAACCTATTCTTGATACAAGTCATGAACTGGCAAGTCCTAGTCCTCTTCCCTCACGTTGGGCTGAAGATATCACCACCCCTGAAATGACAAAAAAACAAATACACGAAATTATTGAGGCCTTTGCCAAGACTGCAAAACTCTGTAAAGATGCAGGGGTTGACGGAGTTGAGGTTCACGCCGTTCACGAAGGGTATCTTCTTGACCAATTTACAATGGAATGGACCAACAAACGCACCGACGAATACGGCGGATCCTTTGAAAACCGTTTCCGTTTCCCCGTTGAAGTGGTTAAGGCAATTAAAGAATCCTGCGGTGATGATTTTCCCGTATCTTTAAGATATTCTGTAGAATCCAAGGTTAAAGGATTCTGCGAGGGTGCTCTTCCCGGTGAAGATTACGTTGAGGTTGGCCGTCAAATGGAGGAATCCGAAAGGGCTGCAAAGTATCTTCAGGATGCAGGTTACGATATGCTTAACGCCGACAACGGAACCTACGATTCCTGGTACTGGGCACATCCCCCAATGTATATGCCTCAGAACTGCAACCTTGAGGATGTTGCTCACATTAAAAAGTGTGTAGATATCCCCGTGGTTTGTGCAGGTAGAATGGAACCCGAGGTTGGTGCAAAGGCGGTTGCTGACGGACTTATCGATGCTATGGGTGTAGCACGTCAGTTCCTCGCCGACGGCGAATGGGTCACTAAACTCATTGAGGACCGCGTTGAAGATATCAAACCCTGCATTTGTTGTCATAACGGTTGCTTTAACTTCTCTAAATCTAAAGGTCACGCCAACACTCAAGACCTTACCGATACAATGGGACTTTCCCGTTGTGCTATTAATGCCGAAACTATGCAATCTAAAAAACACTACATCGCACCCGCTAAAAAGGTTAAAAACGTTGCGGTTATCGGTGGCGGTATAGGCGGTATGGAGGCGGCTATCGTTCTTGCCAAGAGAGGACACTCGGTTACCCTTTATGAGAAAACCGACAGATTAGGCGGTGTATTTATTGCCGCTGCCGCTCCCTCCTTTAAAGAAAAGGATAAGGCACTTATTGCCTGGTACAAACGCGAACTTACCAAATATCCCTCCATTGAGGTTAAACTCAACACCGAAATTAAGGATATTAAAGATATCAAAGCCGATGAGATTATTATTGCTACCGGTGCGGTCGCTAATTCTATTCCCGTTAAGGGTGCCGAACTTGGTATATCTGCCCTTGATTATCTTCTTGGTGAAAAAGAGATAGGTGACAACGTTACCATTATCGGCGGCGGTCTTACCGGTTGCGAAATTGCTTATGAACTTTATCTTAACGGCAAAAGACCTACCATTGTTGAGATGATGGATGACCTTGTTTGTACCCCCGGTATCTGCCTTGCAAATACAAGTTTCCTCAGGGATTTCTTCAAACTTCACAAGGTGCCTGTATATCTTGAATCCAAGGTATCTGAAATCCGCGATAACGGTGTTACCATCACCGACAAAGATGGCAACAAGGTAGATATTGATGCCGATAACGTTATTTTGTCTGTTGGATATCATCCTGCACCCCTTGCCAAAAAGGGAAGCCACGTTCATGTTATTGGTGATGCATCAAAGGTTGGTAATCTCCGCACCGTTATTTGGCAGGCGTGGGATACCGCTATGAAAATATAAGGAGTGATAGTTTATGTTTTTAACCGATGAACAACAAAGAATTCTAAACGGTGAAAAGGGCGAAACCATGGCCAAGGTTATGAAAACTATGGTTATGTACGGTGATGCCTTTGAAGCCGAAAAATTAGTTCCCATTTCTTCAAAGTATAATCATCTCGTTACATCTTTTGGACTAAAAGTTATGTCCCCCGTTTATGACCTTATGCAAAAACTCCTTGATGCGGAGGTTGTATCGGGTCAAAAATTCTCGGTTGACCCCCGTCCTTTGGATAAAAAGGTCCCTGCTAACTTCCTCCAGAATTTTGTATTCAACAAGTTTATGTACACAAAGCAGGATTTCTACGAAGATCAACTTGAAAAGTTAGGTCTTATGGATAAGGATGCCTTTACCTGTGCCTGTTATATGGATGAAGTGGGCAACAAACCTGAGAAGGGCGAGATTTTAAGTTGGGCAGAATCCAGTGCAGTTGTTTATGCAAACTCGGTACTTGGTGCCCGTTGCAACCGTAATTCAGGTATTCTCGATATTATGGGCTCTATCGTTGGATACGTTCCCTACTTTGGACTTCTTACCGACGAAGGCCGAAAGGCAACCTGGGTTATTAAAATCGAAACCACCAAAAAGCCCGAAGCACAACTTCTTGGTTCCGCCATTGGTATGAAGGTTATGGAGGATGTCCCCTACGTTATCGGTCTTGATAAATGGATCGGTAATGAGTTAAACGATGAGGCCTGCACATATCTGAAAGATTTTGGTGCTGCTACTGCATCTAACGGTGCGGTTGGACTTTATCACATTGAGAATCTTACCCCCGAAGCAGTAGAAAAAGGCAAAGACCTTATTGTAGAGGGTGCAAAGGAATACGTCATTGATGATGCGGAACTTGAAAGGGTTAAAAATAACTATCCCGTTGTTTGGAAAAATCCCGATGCAAAACCCAAACTTTGCTTTATGGGTTGTCCTCATATGAGTTTGCAACAGCTTAAAGACTGGACCGACAAGGTGGAAGCATCCCTTAAAGAAGCAGGTAACAAAAAGGTGCTTATTCCCACAGTGTTTACCGCCGCTCCTAAGGTTTTGGAGGCATTCAACAAGACCGATTATGCAAAACGTCTTGAAGCCACCGGTGTTATTACATCCTATATCTGCCCTCTTATGTATATGAATAATCCTCTTTGCAAGAAGATGCCCGTTATTACATCTTCAAATAAACTCCGCACATATACAAGTGCAAGATATTACACCGATGATGAAATTCTTAATGCTATTACAAAGGGAGGTAAATAATTATGAAAGAGTTTAAGGGAAGAATTGTTACCCCCGGTACAGTAACCGCCGAAGCGGTTGTAACCCACGAAGGATTTAACACCTTGGCATCACTTCAGATGGCCCTTCAATTTGGTGATAAAGAGGCAAAATGCGGTGACCAGAACAACGCCGAACTCAACGGCAAACCCCTTGCCGGTAAAGCCCTTTGCCTACCCCAGACTATAGGTTCTACCACAGGCGGTCTTGTGCTTTACTGTGCTTGTGCTATGGGCAGACAACCTGCTTGTATGCTCTTTGCCAATCACATTGACTCCCTTGCCGCTGCCGGTGCAGTTTTGGCCGACGTTTGGGTTGACGGCGTTACCATGCCCGTTATTGACTGTTTGGGAGATGAATTCCTAAATTATGTTAAAGACGGTATGACCATAACCGTTAAGGAAGACGGCACTGTTTGTGTTGACTAAAATATTTCGCTGAATACAAAAACACCTTACGAATTAAAATTCGTAAGGTGTTTTAAATTTTAAAATTTATAAAAGTGCTAAAACTTCTTCGGCGTTTGTATCGGGTTTTACCTTTGGCATAACGTGGGAAATATTGCCCTTTTCATCAATGATAAAGGTGGTACGGACAACTCCCATTGAAACCTTACCACACATCTTTTTCTCCTGCCACACATCATATGATTTAATGGCAACGAGTTCGGGGTCGGATAGGAGTATAAAGGGCAGATTGTATTTTTCGGCAAATTTAAGGTGAGATGATACGCTATCCTTACTAATGCCGATTACTACCGCATTTTTGTTTTCAATTTCGGTATTCTTTTCACCAAAGGCACAGGCCTGTCTTGTGCATCCGGAGGTATTATCCCTTGGATAAAAATACAGTACCACCTTTTTACCCAAGAAATCTTTAAGGGATACCTCATTACCGTTTTTATCGTTAAGGGTAAATTCGGGGGCTTTTACACCTATTTCTAACATAAAAATTCTCCTATTCCATTACTTCAAGATAGAAACTTACAGGGCGAAATCCATCATTACAGGATATCATTGCGGATTTTTTATTCTTCATCCAACCGTCATAGATATCCTCTCCGCCGTGAGATAAGGTCATCACAAAGGGGGATATGATATCCCAGGCACTATCGCAAAATCCTTTCGGCTTTTCCCAACCGTTGGCTATAAACGTCTGGCCAACCCTCATATCGCAGGCGTGTTCAATAGGGTTTTCGTATTTTTCTATAAGATCCTGATGAATGGCTATTTTCATAACCGTTATCTTTATCTTTTTCATATATTTAGTCAATGGATATTACTTTATATCCATCCTCCTCAATTTTAGTTACAAACACTCCGCTATCAACATCTTTGGTAAGGGTTACAACGGCGGTGTCGGTGGTGTGATTAACATCGGCGGATGCTACACCTTCTATACCTTCAAGCAATTTCTTCACCCTTGCTTCCCAGTGGGGACACATCATTCCCTCAATTTTTATGGTCTTTTTCATTTGCTTTTGCTCCTTTTTGTGTAATTTAATAAGGTTTAGTCGCAGGGCATTTGATACCACAAGAAAACTGGATATACTCATTGCCGCCGCTCCGAACATAGGATTTAATTCCCATCCTAAAAGGGAAATAAAGGCACCCGCTGCCAAGGGAATTCCAATAACGTTATATCCAAACGTCCAAAAGAGGTTCTGATATATATTATTCATTACCGATTTGCTTATTTTAAGGGCGTTTACCACATCGGTAAGGCGGTTATTCATTATGACAACCTCTGCCGAATCCATTGCAATATCGGTGCCGTTTGACATTGCCACTCCAATATCGGCAATAGTAAGGGCGGGAGCATCGTTTATACCATCCCCCACCATAAGGGTTCTGCCTTCGGCTTTAAGCTTTGTTATTACATCCGCTTTATTTTTTGGGGTGATATCGGCATAGACCTTATCTATTCCACCCTGTTTTGCCATAAACTCTGCAGTGTTTTTATTATCCCCCGTTAGCATAACAACCTTTATGCCCATTTTTTTCATTTGTTCAATGGCAACCTTGCTGTCGGGTTTAATGGTATCGGCAAGGGCAAGCACACCTAAAATTCTATTATCTTCGCCAAAGAAAAGAGGGGTTTTACCCTGGTTTGAATAATCTTTTGCAAGGGATAAAATATCATCACCGAGGGAGCATATCTCCTCTGCCATTTTTCTATTTCCGCCGAACACTTTTTTGCCACCAAGCAGGGCTTTAACACCGTATCCGGGGAGATTTTCAAAATCATTTACCGAGGGGATTTTTTGGATATATTTTTCTGCATACTCCACCACCGCTTTTGCAAGGGGATGTTCACTGTTCTTTTCTAAAGATGCACAAAGGGTAAGTAGTTCACTTTTTTCTACACCCTCATTGGTGAAAACATCGGTAACGGTTGGTTTTCCTACCGTTACGGTACCTGTTTTATCAAGAGCAACTATTTTTGTTTTACCCATTTGTTCAAGGGCGGTGGCATTCTTGAAGAGTATTCCGTTTTTTGCACCTACTCCGCTACCCACCATTATGGATACGGGGGTGGCAAGTCCTAATGCACAAGGACAACTGATAACAAGCACCGAAACCGCTCTTGCAAGAGAAAATCCAAAGGTTTCTCCCACCATGAGCCACACGGCAAGGGTAATCAAGGCAATGATTATTACTACGGGGACAAAATATCCCGAAACTTTATCGGCTATTTTGGCAATGGGGGCTTTGGTTACCGACACCTGGTTAATAATGCGGATAATCTCGGAAAAGAGGGTATCTTCACCCACCCTTGTGGCACGACATTTTATGACACCCCAAGTATTTAAGGTTGCGGCGGATACGGTATCTCCTTCACCTTTATCGGCGGGGATACTCTCCCCCGTCAATGCCGATTCATCAAGGGCGGTTTTACCCTCAATAATTACACCGTCGGCGGGAATATATTCACCCGGTCTAACAAGGAATATATCATCCACAACCACCTGATTTGCTGGAATTATTATTTCTTTATCTTTACGGATAACGGTTGCCTTTTTTGGGGCTAACGCGGTTAAACTTTTAAGGGCATCGGTGGTTTTACCCTTGGCTCTGCTTTCAAGCATTTTACCCAAGGTAACAAGGGTTAGCACCATTCCTGCCGATTCAAAATACAGTTGGTGCAAATAGTGATGGACAGCCGAAGCATCCCCTGCACCGCTCATTACAAGCACGATATAGGTACTGTAAAGGAAGGCAGATATTGACCCTAAAGATACTAAAGTATCCATATTGGGCGAACGGTGAATGACACCTTTGAATCCGTTTATAAAGAATCTTTGATTTATAACCATAACTAACGCCGACAAGAACATCTGAATAATGCCTATTGCGGTGGGGTTAGAATCAAGGAAATCCGGAAGTGGAAAATTCCACATATTATATCCCATTGACAGATACATTAATATAAGCATCAAAATTAAGGAGGATATAAATCTATACAATAAATTCTTGGTTTCGTCAGATTGTTCATTCTTCTCGGGCTTTGGATTATTTGATAACGTAGAGGTTTCTTTTATTGATGCTCCGTACCCTGCCTTTTCTACTGCGTTTATAACAACGTCTTCGGGGACATCCCCCTCAACAGACATACTTCCCATAAGCAGATTAACCGAACATTGCTCAACTCCATCTAACCCGCTGACCGCTTTTTCAACACGGGCAGAACAGGCGGCACAACTCATTCCGGTAACGTTATATTGCTTCATCATATACCTCCTTTATTTCGTATTCATTATTGCCATTATATCACTATTTTTGCCCTATTTCAAGCAATAAAACCCCCGAAAACAATCGGAGGTTTTATAAAAAAGCTATTTGTTTTTACTCCAGGTTACGGGTGAAAAGAGTATAATCAAGGGGAATATTTCAAGTCGGCCCAAAAGCATATCGGCAGAAAGTACAATTTTCCCCCACCAAGAGAACGCAGAATAACTTCCCACAGGGCCTACCATATCAAGTCCAGGGCCTACATTATTCAAACAAGCAATTACTGCAGTGGTGGTACTTTCAAAGCTAAAATTATCTATGGATAAAATGAGCATCGACACAATTGCAATTATGCAATACACCGTCATAAACGCATTGACTTCGCTTATTACCGTATCTTCGGTGCGGTGTTTATCTATCATTACCGCCTTAACGCTCTTTGGATGACGGATTTTTTGCAGGGTATTACGGGCGGATTTAAGCAGGATTATAACCCTTGCCACCTTTACACCTCCACCTGTGGATCCTGCACAGGCACCTATAAACATCAGGAACACCAATATACAACGGGAGAACATCGGCCAAGCATCGAAATTGTACGAAGCAAAACCTGTTGTGGTAATAATTGAAGATACCTGGAAAAAGCCGTGTTGAAGTCCCTTTGCAAAGGACCCCATTTGAGAAGAAATATTCACAGCAATCGCTAAGGTACTGGCGAATATTATACCTAAATATAATCTTAACTCCTGATTCTTCCAAACGTTTACGATATCTTTGAGAAGAATGAGATGATATATATTAAAGTTAATGCCAAAAAGCACCATAAACACGCCGACGACCATTTGAAGATAGGAATTATATCCCATAATACTATCATTCTTTACAGCAAAACCACCTGTACCTGCGGTACCGAAAGAGGTGGTTACACTGTCAAAAAGAGGCATACCTCCGCAGAGCAAAAGTATAATCTCTATTATGGTCATTACGATATATATGATATAAAGTGTTCGGGCGGTGTTTTTGATTTTTGAGGATAATTTACCTACTTCGGGTCCGGGAGATTCTGCCTTCATTAGTCTGAAAAGAGAACCCCCTGCCTTTGATTTAGGCATTATAGCAAGGAAGAATACAAGTATTCCCATACCACCAAGCCAGTGGGTGAAGCTACGCCAATAGAGCAAACTGGAGGACATTGCTTCAATATTTGTCAAAATGGTTGCACCTGTTGTGGTAAATCCCGATACCGTTTCAAATATACAGTCAATATAATTGGGGATTTCTCGGCTTAAGAGGAATGGTAATGCTCCGAAAAGAGACAAAAGTATCCAACATCCTGCAACTATCAAGAATCCCTCACGAATCTTGATTTCTTGGTTTTTGGGTTTTATTAAACTTAATCCCAATCCCAATATAATCAACGCACCAATGGTTACGCCAAAGGCAAATATGCAATTTTGTTGAGATTTTGCAAAGGCAATAAGAAGGGCGGGTATCATAACCAATCCTTCAACCAATATCACCTTACCTATATAGTTAAGTAGTACTCTATAATTCATATTTATATGCCTCTTTTACAAACATCCCGACAAAACATATCGATTAAACGATTGTTTTGTGGGTTGCTTATTACATAAATATATCGTTGAATTCTCTGATTTCTGCCTCGTTCTTTGCCACGATTACCACGGTATCACCCTCTGTGAAACTGTCGGTACCTTTAGGGATTACAATTTGTCCTAAATGGCTGATACAGGCAATAAGAACATCCTTTTTGAGTTTAATATCCATAAGGGCACGATTCAGGTTCTTGGCGTTTTGACCAACAACAAATTCTATAGCTTCAGCCCTGTCATCTATAATGCTGATAAGGGTTTGCACCGTATCTTCGGTATTTTCCATAGCACGAACGTAACGGTAAATTTCATTTGCGGTTAACTGTTTCGGGCAAATAATACTTCCTACACCCTTATCTGAAATGAGATAACTGTATTCGTTGCGGTTCATCTTTGTAATGACCTTAGGCACCTTAAGATGGGTGGCAAACATAGATATAAATATATTTTCCTCATCTATATCGGTAAGGGATATAAAGGCATCAGTATCCTCTATTCCTTCTTGTAAAAGCAGGTCGTGATTGGTACCGTCGGCATTGATGATAATGGCATCTTCTAATCTTTCGGATATATTTTTACAGGTTTCTATATCCTTTTCAATTATCTTAACCGAAACACCGCTCTTTAAAAGTTCCTCCGCAAGATTTACAGCTATTTGTCCACCGCCTACGATGGTTGCATTTTTAATCTTTTGGGTGGTAATATTCAGCTTCTTTATAAGTTTAACAAGGTTGCTTCGCGGTGCGGTTACGCTGATTTTATCTCCTGCTTTGAGAACAAAATCACCCTTTGGTATATATACCTCGTCATCCCTTTCGACTGCACATACAAGAACGTCCATTTTGAGGAGTTTTGTAAGGTCCATAAGGGCTTTATCTACCAAGATATTATCCTCGGAAACAACTAATTCTACAAGTTCTACCCTACCCTTGGCAACGGAATTTCTCTTAAGGAAGGAGGGGAACTGAATAATTCTGAATATTTCACGGGCTGCTGCAAGGGGGGGATTTACTATCATTGAAAGTCCCAATTCCTTGCTCATATATTGCATTTGACGGACATAGTCTCTGTTTTGAGTTCTGGCAATGGTGGCTTTGCATCCCAATTTTTTTGCCAACATACAACAGACGATATTAAGTTCATCGTTGGTGGTGGCGGCAATCAATATATCGCTGTTGCCTACATCTGCTCTTTTTTGAACATCCAACACCGCTCCGTTGCCCTCAATGACATATACATCCACCGTTTCAAGAAGGTCATTAAGCACTTCGGGATCGTTATCTATAACAACTACATCGTGGTCTTCTTTGGCAAGTTGTTTGGCAAGGGTGGAGCCAACTCGACCGTCGCCTACAATTACTATTTTCATTTAATACGCTTCCTTCAAATGTATTTTTGAAAGCCGTTATTCTAACCTGTCCTCTTCGGAGAGAATGGGAGAATAGTTTTCTTGTTCCTCAGCGAGTTTTTGTTCTTTTCGAGAAAGTTTGGGAGGTTCTTCCTCTTCTTCATCATCTTCGTAAAGACCGCTGTCTCTGCTCTTTTTAATACGGGATATGATTACGTACACCAGTGCAATTATAACAAGAGCAATTACCCCGATGACAATGTATTTAAGGAAACCAAGTTCTGCCTTTTTTAGTTGACCCCAAAGTTCATCCATCTTTTCCTGTGTTTCGGGATTAAGCCACAAAAATTCGTCATAAGAGTTTTCTAAACGATGGTCGGCAGGATAGCCGTTAGGATCTTGATAGTAAGGGAAGGTGTTATCTTCAGTAACAAGTTTGTTGGGGCTGGAATATCCTGTATAACATGCGTTGGCAAAGGATATTTCCTTTGTGCACATAAAATTGATAAACTCTTCTGCTAATTTTTTGTTTTGTGCTCCCTTAGGAATACAAAATGCATCAACGTATTTATTTGCAATACTGTTGTTAATAGATGTGAATTTGAGTTTATCGTTATTTTCCATCATAACCAAAGCATCGCCATAGTAGCAGGGGGCAAGCCACGCTTCTCCCTTTTCCATCTTGTTAAAGACCTCGTCGGTTACGTATGCTTGAACGAGGGGTTTTTGTTCTTCGAGAAGTTTATATGCCTCATCCCAATAGGTAAGGTCATTGGTATTGATGGTGATGTTTTCGTTATTCTTATCACTGGATAATTTTGCAAGAGCGATTGCAAAGGTATCACGTGGATTGTTGAACATAAGAATTTTGTTTTTGTATTCCTCATTCCAAAGTACATCCCAAGTAGATACATCTCCAAAGACATATTCACTGTTATAAACAATACCTACAGTTCCCCAAAGATAGGGTACACTGTATTTGTGGTCGGGGTCATAATTCCAAGCATCACCTTTAAAGGTATCGGCAATATTTACATAGTTAGGAATGTTGGAAAAATCTATTTCTTCAAGTCTATCCTCTTTTATCAATCGGTTTATCATATAATCAGAGGGTACGATTACATCGTAATTAGCACCGCCCATTTTAAGTTTGGTATAAAGAGATTCATTGTTCTCAAAGGTGGAATAGTTTACTTTGACAGTTTTTCCGTAGGTCTTTTTATAATACTCTTCAAAGGCCTTAATAACATCACCGCTGTATGCACACTCGGAGGCACCCTCATCGGTTCCGTCGTCAATGTATTCACCCCAGTTATACACGTTAAGTTCCAATTCTTCATCATCTGCAAAGGCAATGGTGAAAAGAGAGCAAAATACTGTAACCGCCAACATTAAGGCGAATATTCTCTTTAAAACAAAAGCAAACTTTTTCAATTTTCTATCTCCTTTTCTTTTTATTGCTACGGGCTTCAAAAACATTTATAAGCACAAGCAAAAGAAGTATGGTTACTACCATAATGGTAGAAAGTGCGTTGATGTCGGGTTTCACCTTCATCTTGGTCATATTATATATCTTCATAGGCAAGGTTTCGAAGGCGTTTCCGCTGGTGAAATAGGTGATAACAAAGTCATCAATAGAAAGGGTAAAGGCCATTATAAATCCGGTGAGTATTCCGGGAGAAATGGCGGGAAGTATTACCCTGAAAAATGCTCCTACGGGGGTGCATCCTAAATCCCTCGCCGCTTCAGAAAGGTGGGTATCACAACCTCTGAGGGCGGGTTGCACAGAAAGAATAACATAGGGTAGGTTAAAGGTTATATGGGATATAAGTACCGTCCAAAATCCCAAAACTGCGGAATTGCCAAGTAAATTTTTACCCACAAACACATAGAGAAGGAGTAGTGAAACACCTGTTACAATATCGGGATTCATCATGGGGATATTTGTAACGCTTTCTACTATCTTTCTTTGCCATTTAGCAAGATAACTAATACCCACCGCTGCGGCAGTACCAAGTACCGTGGATATTATTGCCGACAACACTGCAAGAATGATGGTGTTATAAAGTGCGTTTAGTATTGCTTTATCCTTAAACATACTTTCGTACCAACGAAAAGAAAATCCCGAAAACACCGCGGTGGAATTGCCCTCGTTAAAGGAAAAAACCACCATAACTGCAATAGGGGCGTATAGCAACACAAAAATAAGGAGCATATACATTTTTGACCAGAGAGAAGAAAGTCTCATACTACAATCGTCTCCTCTCCATCGTCGGAAAACTTATTCATTACCGCCATACAGATAAATATCATTATCATAAGTATAAAGGATAATGCCGCTCCCGAATTAAAATCGTTATTGCGATTGAATTGTCGGTCAATGGTATCACCGATAAGTTCCATTGTACCCCCCAATTTTTGAGAGATATAGAAGGTGCTTACCGATGGAACAAATACCATTGTGATTCCCGACATAATTCCCGGCACCGAAAGGGGTAGTACCACCCTTGAAAATGTTTGGAACCAGTTAGAGCCCAAATCCTTTGATGCCTCTAAAACAGGGGTTTCTATTCTGGACATCACGGTATAGAGAGGCAATATCATATAGGGCAAAAAATTATATACCATACCGATAACAACTGCGGTTTTGGTATTGATTAAGTGAATTTCGGGAAGATGCAAAAAGGATAGAATATTGTTTATTATACCCTCATCCTCAAGAATATTCATAAGTGAATAGGTGCGGAGAAGAAGGTTTATCCACATAGGAAGCATCACAAGAATAAGCACTATTCTTTGTTTTGATGCAGACATTTGGGATATGATAAATGCCATTGGATAGGCAATCACAAGGCAAATCGCGGTAGCAATAGCACCAAGACAGATAGATAGGATAAAGGTATCCATATATGCACCTATTTGACCTAAGTTACTTACGGTAAAGTTACCTTTGCTATCGGTAAAGGAATAATACATTACTATACAAATGGGCACAACGGTAAATATTGCTGCCCACAGATAGTAAGGTGCACCTACGAGTTTTGCTCCAAGGGATTTTTTATTGTTCACCCGTATCTGCCCCTCCCTCTGCATCGGCGGGGGATATAATCCATTCGCCTTCACGCTCGTTAAGTTTTTCAGGGGCAACATAGGTGGGGTCAGAGATATAGTCCATTTCATCACTGAAAGAACTGTAATCACCAAACTTACCTGAATATTCTGATTTTTTCATAACGTGAATATCCTGAGGGGCAATATTTATACCGATTTTATCCCCCTCATTAATACAAGCGGTGGTTTGAATCATCCACTTAAAGCCGTTAACATCGAGAATAACCTCATAGTGAACACCCTTGAAGGTGGAAGCGGTTACAACACCGGAGATCTCTCCTGCACCGTGTTCGATAACCTTAATATCCTCAGGGCGGATAACGATATCAACCGATTCGTTTGGTTCAAATCCTTTATCAACACATTCGAAAACTCTACCTGCAAAACGGCATTTATAATCCTCAAGCATAACGCCATCAAGGATATTACTCTCACCGATAAAATCTGCTACAAAAGCATTTTCGGGTTCGTTGTAGATATCTTGAGGGGTACCGATTTGTTGGATGCGGCCGCCATCCATAACAACGATACGGTCGGACATAGAAAGGGCTTCTTCCTGGTCGTGGGTAACAAATACAAATGTGATACCAAGTCGTTGTTGGATATTTTTAAGTTCCACCTGCATATCCTTGCGGAGTTTGAGGTCAAGGGCAGCAAGGGGCTCGTCAAGGAGCAGAACCTTGGGTTCAGTAACAATAGCACGGGCGATAGCAACACGTTGTTGCTGACCGCCTGAAAGAGTATTTATCTTTCTACGCTCAAATCCTTTAAGTCCAACCAATTTTATCGCTTCACGAACACGCTTTGCGAGTTCCTTTTTTGGGGTCTTGCGAACCCTCAAACCAAAGGCGATATTTTCCGCCACGTTAAGGTGCGGAAAAAGGGCGTAACGCTGAAAAATGGTGCAAACCTGCCTTTTATGTGCAGGTACACCATTCAATAATTTATTGTCAAAATATACCTCTCCTTGGGTGGGATCAACAAAACCGCCGATAAGTCTAAGGGTGGTGGTTTTGCCACATCCGGAAGGGCCAAGAAGGGTTATAAATTCACCGTCTTTAATTGAGAAGGATATATTATCCAAGATGGTTTCACCATCAAAAGTAACCGAAATATCTTCAAGGCGAATAATGGCTTCATTACCTTCCGGGGGCTCGGGTTCGAGAGCTTTGCTACCCTCGGTAAGGATTACGTTATTCTCTGACATTTATGCATCCCTTTCCTCTATAACAATATGTGAACTTACTATATTATCTTTTTATAAAAAAGTCAAGTGTTTTTATCATTTTTAAGGGTCGAATTTAGGAGTTTTTTGATATTCCGACCTTCGGCATCCCTTATTAAAGAATAAAACAAAAAGCACCCGCTATATGCAAGTGCTTAAATGGTGGAGACGAGGAGGATCGAACTCCCGACCTTACGGATGCGAACCGTACGCTCTCCCAGCTGAGCTACGCCCCCGAATTTGAAGTAAAAAGTAATAGTGAAGAGGTAAGAGGTTTTTTTCAAGTGTAATTATTATATCACATTGTGTGAGTTTGTCAATTTTTTAAATTATGTTTTATCTTTTTATTGAAGTTACAATTATTGTGTGATATAATCACCCCTGTAATCAACGATGCTTGATTGGAGTGTACTTATGTATCCATTACTATTGAAGCCCACCGTTAAAGATTATATATGGGGCGGCACAAAATTAAAAACCGAATATCAACTTGAGACCGACAAAGATATCGCTGCGGAGGGTTGGATGCTTTCCTGTCATAAAGATGGCCCTTCCACCGTTATAAACGGCCCTTACAAAGGCAAGACGCTACCTCAAGTATTGTACTTGTGGGGTAAGGATGCTGTTGGCGATAAGGCAGCAACATTTTCTGATTTTCCATTGCTGATAAAATTGATTGATGCCAAACAGAAACTGTCAATTCAGGTGCATCCAGACAATGAGTACGCCCTTAAGAATGAAGGTGAATTCGGCAAGACCGAAATGTGGTACGTTGTGGACTGTGATGAAGGTGCAAAACTTATTTACGGGTTCACTGAAGATATATCCAAAGAAGAATTTGCCCGTCGTATAAAAGACAACACATTAACCGACGTTTGTAATTTTGTTAAGGTGCATAAAGGGGATGTGTTTTTTATCCCTGCAGGCACGTTACACGCCATTGGTGAGGGTATGTTAATCGCCG
>JAZQJN010000024.1:0-1744 GCA_045541655.1 Acutalibacteraceae bacterium | reverse complement strand
TCGTTATGACCACTTCGATAACTCTCCAATTATTTTGTATTGTATGCAAGGCACATAGTTCCCTCGCGACCGAATAATTTTAACACGATGGTATGTATTTGTCAAGTGTTATTTGTTGTTAAAATTCCCGAATATTCGCCACCCTTTCAAAAACAAAATATAATTGACTTTTAAAATTTTTGGTAGTATAATCCATAAGGAATAATCTGCAAATACTATTAACGAATAGAGGTATCTTTATGAGTTTAATTTACAATAAGTGGACAAGGGCCGCCATCCCCGCCCTTCTTCTTCACGGAAGCATTGGTACGGTGTACTGCTGGTCTCTTTTTAAGGGCGAAATCAGCACCGCAACAGGAATCCCCAAGGGTACTCTTGAATGGGCTTTTTCCCTTGCTATATTCTTCCTCGGAATGTCAGCGGCTTTTCTTGGTAACTTTGTTGAACAAAATATCAGCAAAGCAAGTTCTCTTGCCACCCTTTGTTTTGTTATTGGTGTTGTGGGTACAGGATTGGGCGTTAGATTTAAAAGTGCTATCCTTATTTTGCTCTTTTACGGCGTTATAATGGGTATAGGATTAGGTCTTGGATATCTATCTCCCGTTAAAACCCTTATGCTTTGGTTTAAGGATAAAAAGGGTCTTGCAACCGGTCTTGCGGTGGCGGGATTCGGTGCCGCCAAGATGGTATTTTCTCCCATTATCGAATTTCTTATGGGAAAATTCGGCGTTGAAATTGCCCTTTATATTTTGGCAGCAATTTGGTTCGTAATGATGTACGTCGGCCATCTTTTCCTCAAAAAACCCGTGGGTTGGGAAGAATCCCACGAACGTCTTACCGTTTCACAATTTTTTGGCAGATTTAAGATATTCAAGGATGTTAAATTCATCGGTATCTGGCTTGTTTTCTATATCAATATCACCTGCGGACTTGCCCTGATTTCTCAAGAAAAACAAATTTACGGCGTTCTCGGAATCGGCGGTGCGGTGGCTGTTTTAAGCACCGTTACAGGACTCCTCAACGCTGCAGGTCGTCTTGGATATTCCTCCCTTGGCGATAGATTTAAGGATAGAAACACTATCTATAAAATTATCCTTTTGAGCGAGATAATTTTCACCGCTGTGGCATTGTTCACAGGTGCGGTTTCGGGCAAAGCGGGAACCGTCGGAATGATAATCGCGGTAGCACTTCTCTTTGTTGTCAATGCAGGATACGGCGGCGGATTTAGTAACCTCCCCACCCTTCTCTCTGACGTTTACGGAATGGGAAATATCTCCTCTATTCACGGCATTGCCCTCTCGGCTTGGGCTTTTGCAGGTCTTACCGGTAACCAAGCCGCCCAGTTTATTTTGGATAAGACAAATAATAATTATCAAAATATATTAATCTTCACCGGTGCTTTATACGTGGTGGCAATTCTGGTTGATTTCTTCCTCATCCGCGGAAAAAGTGAAAAAGAATAATTGAATACACAAAGCAAAAACCTAATGATAATGAGCAGTTTTTACTAAGGATAGTCATCTTTAGTAAAAACGAAGATTGATACATAAAATTCTTGCTTGTAACAGTATACTAAAACACTACCCTAAAAAGAAGGAATTCTTTTTAGGGTAGTGTTTTTTTGTGATATAACGCTGCATTGTGTTCTTTGGAACGCAATACTAATAATCCCCCGTGTATGGGTAGATATAAATATATGACTGTAGGTGGGGCTATAAAGTTTTATATGGGTGTTTGAGGGGGC
>JAZQJN010000023.1:0-5360 GCA_045541655.1 Acutalibacteraceae bacterium | reverse complement strand
GATGGTTTCGGGATGTGGAATAACAAAGCAGGAGCGTTGCATAATTTCGTTAATGGTAAGATCTAAATCTTTAGGGGCGTTTTCACCCTCAATGGAGGGAGTTTCCAAACTTTCGGGAGGAGTAAAGGTTTCCTCCTTCATTTTTTCTAAAATATCAATGGCACTTCTGCGTCCAAAAACAAGTGCCTCTAAAAGGGAGTTGGAGGCAAGGCGGTTTTGACCGTGAACCCCTGTGTGGGAACATTCACCCACCGCATATAATCTGTCAACCGAGGTTTTACCGTTAATATCCACGTCAATACCACCCATAAGATAGTGATGACAGGGGAAAACGGGGATAGGTTCTTTGGTAATATCCACCCCGTATTCAAGACATTTTGAATATATCATTGGGAAGCGGTTTTTAATAAACTCTTCGCCCTTGTATGTAATATCGAGATAAAATTTTTCGCTCTGTTGCTTACGGCTTTCAAGGATAATTGATTTTGCCACCACGTCACGGGGAGCAAGTTCAAGACGTTCATCATAAAGATGCATAAATCTCTCTTTATGACAGTTAAGAAGGTATGCACCCTCCCCACGTACCGCTTCGCTGATGAGGAATTTCTGTCGGGAACCGGTATCCACCGCAAAGGAGGTGGGGTGGAACTGAATATAGTCCAGGTGGGCTATCTTTGCACCGAGTTCGTAGGCAAAACGAATACCGTCACCTGTGGATATATCGGAATTGGTGGTATATTTATATACCTGACCGATACCTCCTGTTGCCAACACCACAAAGGGAGCACACACCGTTTCGGCGGTTTCGTTTCTTACGTAGGATGCGGCAAATCCACCCTCAATGGGATTAAGATTGTAGAGCAGGGTGTTATCTAAAATTTCAATATTATCTCTGCTTTCTGCCACCATCATAAGTTTTTCGGCAATTTCGTATCCTGTAGAATCCTTATGATGCACAATACGGTTGCGGCTGTGCCCTCCCTCAAGGGTAGATACAAAGGTGCCGTCGGGTTGTTTGTCGAAGTCAACACCGAGTTCCGCAATTCTGCGAACGTCATCGGGACCTTCCTTTACGAGAATATCTACCGATACGGGATTATTCACATGGTGCCCCGCTATCATAGTATCGTTTATGTGCAGTTCATAGGAGTCGTTCTGGGTACTTAAAACCGCCGCAACGCCACCTTGGGCAAGGGCGGAGTTAGAGAGAAGTTTTTCTCCCTTATTCAGCATCAGAATGTTTTTGTCCTGGGGGAAATTAAGAGCACAGTATAGTCCTGCGGCTCCCCCTCCTACGATTATTACGTCATAACTTTTTACAGAATTTTTCACGTTCATTACCTAGTTTCTCTTTGTGGTTATGTATAACTGTATTTTTTGTTGGAAAATCAACCTAATTCCAACATTCTGTCGATTGATTTTTTTGCACTTAATCTAATCTCTTCGTCAAGTTGTATATCTTCTCCGCCCTCGCCCTTTAATGCATTGTAAAGGGTTTCAAGGTCGGTCATATCCATATCTTTGCAGGTAAGGATGTGGGGGCAGGGTGTGATGAATTTTCTACCCTCAATCTTCTCGTTAAGATATTTTGCCACCTGACGCTCGGTAACGATAATTACGTCACCCTTTTGTGCCTTTGCAAAGTCGATAATCTCCGCCGTTGACCCTGCGAGGTCGGCAAGTTCAACTATTTCTTTGGGACATTCGGGATGCACCGCAACGGGAACGTTTGGATGCATTTCAATAGTTTTCTTTACCTCATCAACGGGTACCGCATTGTGAACGGGACAACAACCGTTCCAGATAATTACTTCCTTTTCGGGACACATTTTGGCAACAAAACTTCCCAGATTTTTATCGGGGAGGAAGAGTATCTTTTTTGATGGGATGTTTTTTACGATATTTACCGCCGAGGAGGATGTTACACAAACGTCGCACACCGCTTTCAGTTCAATGGTGGTGTTGACGTAACATACCACAGTAACGTCGGGATTTTCCTTGCGGAATTTTACGACTTCCTCTGGGGATATTTGCTCCGCCATAGGGCAGGTGGCTTTCGGAGCAGGCAAAATAACGGTGGTCTCTGGGGACATTGCCTTTGCGGTTTCTGCCATAAATCTGACACCGCAAAGAATGACCTTTTCGTATTTTTCTTTTGCCGCCACCTGGGCAAGTTTAAAACTATCTCCCGTAACGTCGGCTAAATCTATAATTTCGGGGCGTTGATAGGTATGTGCCATAATCACCGCTCCCGTTTCTTTTTTAAGTTGTTTGATTCGGTTTATAAGTTCCTGTTTTTCCATAAACTCACCTGAAAAAAGTATTTCATATCATTATACCACCGCACTATATCGGTGTCAATGATTTCACCTTTATAAACTACCCTCTCTTAAAGGGAATTTTCTCCATTATTTCCATAGCGGATGCTTCATCACAAACACCGCTTCCTTCGCACATAACGGTGGCGGTACCGCAGGCACAGGCAAGACGGATACAGTCGGCAATATCCATTCCTCGGATTTTACCAATGGCAAATCCCGCAAGGGTGCTGTCCCCTGCACAAACGTTGGATTTCACATCCACCGAAACACCGCCCACTTCGAACATTTCACCGTCGCACAGTGCCTTCATGCCCTTATCGCCCAAGGTGAGAAGGATATTTTCAACCCCCGCCTTATTAAGATTAAACATTTCTTCGTAAACTGTTTTCTCTGACAGGGTATCCAAGGAAAGAAGTTTAGCAAACTCGTGGAGATTAGGTTTAATAACGTAGGGTTTTATTTTTTTAAGATTTTCTATGCCAATACTTTCGGTATCAAGAAGAATTTTGCCCCCTGCCTCTTTTATTTCAAGGCAGAAGTCGGTGAGCATATCTTCATTTACACCCGGAGGGATACTACCCGATATGGCAACTAAATCCCCATTTAAAAGCACGGTTTTAATGTTATCTAAAAGAACTCTGAGGTCATCCTTTTTTGCCACCGCTCCCATTCGGTTCAGTTTAACACACTTGTCGGAGGAACGAATGGTGAGGTTTTCTCTTATTCTGCCCTCGATTTCGGCAGAGATAAACTCCCCTGCGGTTCCGTTCAGAAGATTAAGATATTCAGGGGTGTTTTCCTTTCCCATAAGGGCAAAACAGCATCCATCCACCCCGAATTTTTCAGCAACGCGGGATACGTTTACCCCCTTGCCCCCTGCTTCGCGGATTTCGGTATGCACCCTGCCTACCTTGTCGAAGTCAATCTGATCACACATAAGGGTAACGTCAATGGCGGGATTTAAGGTAACGGTTATGAGTTTCATTTTGATAACCTCTTTGAAAATACGTCTGATGCTACCCTCCCCCCACGGGAGGGTAGCGGTAAAGTTTAAGAATTATTTTTTGTAGGATGCGATTTCGGCACGAACGCTTTCCAGTTCATCGGCTTCAAAAACGGTGAACTTTACGAAGAATTCCTTGGTTTCGCCGGGATTTAAGGTCTTAAGGATACCGTTATCACGGGCGGCTTTTCTGCCTTGGAAGGAACTGTTGCTGGGTTCTAAACCGAGGGCATAATCCCTTGCCTTCATAGATTTCCATTCGCCAAATTGGTCAAGGGTGTCGGAGGAATATTCAAGTTTAACACCGATACCAATTTTTTCGTTGTAGATGGCTACTGCGGTAACGCCGTTTTTAGAGGGCATTTCGTGCATAAAGCATTGTTCAGGCCATCCTGCTTCGGGAGCGATAACCTGGTCGTAAACGTCGATGCCCTTTTCGGCTTCGGCATCACGGGGGATAACCTTGATGCTTGGGAACATAAGTTCGGCACCTTCATCGAGAAGGGGATATCCCATATTACAATGGTAAAGAAGGAGGAAGGAGGCTGCCTCGCCGCCTTCGTTCATAACAACGTCCTTTACAAGGATGGATTTTCCCTCAATGGTGTAGTTACGGGAAAGAAGGAATTTTTCACCAAAAAGTTGTGCCTCACGCATATTACCCGAAATGGTGATTTTACCGCTTACGGGGTCGCAGTTGTAGGCAAGATTTTCACAAGGAGTGTTGGAGATTTTTCCGTGAAGGCCGTATTCTACGTCCTCATCAACACAGTCTGCACCTGCATTTTTAAGTCCGCAGGTGGTCATAAATCCTGCAGTGAAGTTGGTGAGGAAGTATTCTTCATCATAAAATGCAGGATTTGCATATCCTGAGGGAGAGAAGAAGCCAAGGTTTCTTCCTTTATACTCAAAGCGATAAATATCAAGGCAACGGTCGGCACAAACGGTAGCGTGAATGCCCTCTTCGTTCTTTACCTGAACAAGACGGGTGCCGTCTCCTCTGCCGCCGCAAAGACGCATTTCTTCAACTGCATTGAGTTGGGAATGATGTCCGATTTTCATTTGTTTGCAATCCATAGTTAAAACTCCTTTTGGATAATTTGTTTTTTATAATGATTTACCGCATTTAACAGTAAACTAATTACCAGGATTTTGGATAAATTTCGTGTCGGGCCCCCAAGCCTTTAGGGGGCTGGCAAAACCGTAGGTTTTGACTGGGGGATACTTATTAAAAATATCCCTCCACCGCTTCGCGGTCCCCCTCCCTTTAGGCAAGGGAGGCCACTACTTATACCTAACCTCATTGAGATACAGCCCTTCGGCAGGGGCGGTGCCTCCTGCTCTTCTTCGGTCTTTGCTCTCGATAATTGCGGGGATATCTTCGGGATTTATTTTTCCCTCTGCCACCTTAAGTAAAGTACCCGCCATTATTCTCACCATATTATATAAAAATCCGTCGGCACAAACTCTGAAGGTAACCATATCCCCATCTTTTGTAACCGAAGCATACTTAACGGTGCGGGTTTTATCCCCCTCTTTAGCCCCTGCGGAGCAAAAGGCGGAAAAATCATGGGTACCGCAAAAGTGCTGACACGCCTCGTTTAATCTTTCCACATTTAGTTCACCGTATCGGCGATAGGCCCTGCCCTCGATAAATGGATCCCTGTATGACGAATGATGAATAAGATAGATGTATTCCTTTTCGGTACAGGAGTATCGAGCGTGAAATTCATCACCGACTATTTTGCAGTCAAAAACCGCCACGTCATTCGGCAGATTTATATTCATTCCGAGTATTACCGAGCGGGGAGAAATTTCCTTTTCGCTGTCGAAATGGGCACAGTACATATTTGCGTGAACACCGCTATCGGTGCGGCTGCATCCCTTAATATCGGGACGATGGCAAAAGACCTTTTCAACCGCATCCTGCACCTCGGTTTGTACCGACAGGGCATTATTTTGCACCTGCCAGCCGCAATAGGCAGTGCCGATATATTTCAGATAGATTAAATATCTCATAAAAGCACCGTAATAAG
>JAZQJN010000022.1:0-2205 GCA_045541655.1 Acutalibacteraceae bacterium | reverse complement strand
CCGACTTGCACTTACATAGCGGTGGGAAGTACCGTGGAAGCCGTAACGACGGATTTTATATTTTTCATAATATTCATAGGGAATAGCAAAGGTGTATGCTTCGGGGGGCATGGTAAGGTGGAAGCAGTTATCGAAAACGGTAACTTGGGGGACGTCTTTACCAAGAACGTCGATACAAGCACGGATACCTTGAAGGTGAGCAGGGTTGTGAAGGGGAGCAAGATCTTGCAAACTTTCAATACCTGCAATAACATCATCGGTAACGAGAACAGACTTATCAAACAAAGCACCGCCTTGAACTATACGATGACCTACTGCGGAGATTTCGCTCATAGAATCAATAACTTTGCAGTCGCCTTCGGTAAGAATTTTTTGAACCTCTTTAAAAGCGATGGTATGGTTGGGAAGGTCAACATCATATTCATAGCTGCGACCATCGCTGGTTTTGCCGTGAATGTGGCCGGTAACACCGATTCTTTCGCAGATACCCTTTGCAAGAACGCTTTCATCGGTCATATCAAAAAGTTGATATTTAAGGGATGAACTACCTGCATTAACAACAAGAATTTTCATTAGAATTTACTCCTTTAAGAATAATTTATTATGTGTAAATGTTGCAATCAACAAGATTGCATAGTATAATATTTATTATACAGCAATTACCAATGAATTGCAAGTGTCAGGAGCGAAAAAAATGAAAATTGCGGGAATAATTGCGGAATATAATCCCTTTCACAATGGGCACAAGTATCAAATTGAAAAGACAAGAGAGATGGGTGCCACCCACGTGGTTTGTGTTTTAGGCGGAAACTTCACCCAAAGGGGAGAGGTCTCCTGCATTTCAAAGACCGCCAAAGCCAAAATGGCATTGTTAAACGGTGCCGATTTGGTTGTGGAACTACCCCACGCATACACTGTAGGTTCGGCCTCCGATTTTGCCTTGGGAGGTGTGAAACTCCTTGATAATTTGGGCTGTGTGGATATGCTTTCCTTCGGTAGTGAATCGGGGAATGTTGATGAACTTAAAAACATTGCAAATCTATTGTGTGAAATAGATGGCGAACTAAATTCAGTTTTAGAAAAGGGAAAAGGATTTGCCGCTGCCCGACAAACCTTGCTTTATGAAAAGGGATATAAAAAGGAGGGGGATATTATATCCCATCCCAACAATATTTTAGCCCTTGAATATCTTCTTGCACTTAAAAATATAAATTCCGATATCGCTCCTGTAACGATTCCCAGAAAGGGAGCCAATTATAACGATAAAACCCCAAGTTGTACCGACTTTGCATCGGCAACGGCGATTAGAAACGTTATGATGAATAATCCCCTTGATGCAGAAAAATATATGCCTGATATGGCCTTTGGAATCTTGAAAGAAGAGATAGAAAAGGGAAGAACGCCCTTAAATTCTGATGTGTTGAATGTGGCAATTTTATCCCGACTCCGCACCCTTACCCCCGAACAAATTAAGAATGTGATGGGCGTATCGGAGGGGCTTCATAACGGCATTTATAAGGAGATTCGCAGATGCCAAAGCGTGGAGCAGATAGTTGAAAATCTTACCACTAAACGATATACGTCATCCCGTATTCGCCGAATACTTATTTCGGCGGTAACAGGGGTAACCAAAGAACTGCTAATGGGTAAAGAAACACCCTATATCCGTGTTATAGGACGGAATGAAAAGGGTGATGAAATATTAAAAAAAGCAAAACAGACCGCCAAAATTCCAATAGTACAAAGGGGAGCAGATATTCCTGCTATAGGTCAAAAAGCGGCAGAGTTTTTTAGGGCTGAATGTCTTGCTACCGACCTTTATTCAATGGGATTTGCTGAAGTGGGGAACTGTGATTTAGAATATACCGAAAACATTTATTCAAAATAATTTGTGAGGATAACAAAATTTGTTGTTATCCTCATTTTTTCTTGCTTTTAGTAATATAATTTAGTATAATAACTATGTATAAACTGGCATAATATGTTTTTATCGGAGTGATTATCTTGACCGAAAAAATTATTGAATATTATAATTCCATAAAGGGCAAAAAAATAACCTTTATCGGCATTGGTGTAACCAACCGTCCCCTTATAAAAAAATTCGCAAAGTTGGGTGTTGTAGTTACCGCTTGTGATAAATGTAATATGGAAGCATTGGGGGATGAGGGTAAAGTCCTATCAGATATGGGAGTAACCCTGAATCTT
>JAZQJN010000021.1:0-12799 GCA_045541655.1 Acutalibacteraceae bacterium | reverse complement strand
CCATACTTGGTATTATAATACAATAAAATCAGTTTGTAAAGAGGGTTTTACTTATGTCATATCCTAAAATTTTAACAATACAAGATATTTCCTGCGTTGGTCAATGTTCCCTTACTGTAGCGTTGCCCGTTATATCGGCTTGCGGAATTGAAACCTGCATTCTCCCCTCGGCGGTACTTTCTACTCACACCGGCGGTTTCACCGGTTTTACCTTCCGAGACCTCACCGAGGATATGCCATCTATTAACGCCCATTGGCAAAAGGAAGGGATATCCTTTGACGGTATTTATACAGGATATCTTGGTAGTACAAAGCAAATAGATTACGTTAAGGATATTATATCCACCGTAAAAAAAGCGGATGCACCCGTTATTATCGACCCTGCTATGGCTGACCACGGCAAGTTATATGTTGGATTTGATGAGGAATTTGTCTCTGCTATGAAGAAACTTTGCGGTGAGGCAGATTACATTCTCCCCAACATTACCGAGGCCTGTTTTTTGACCGATACTCCTTACCCCGAAAAGTATGACCGTGAGTTTATTGATAACCTACTTAATAAACTTATTGAATTAGGATGCAAAAACGTTATTCTTACAGGCATCTCATACAAAGAGGGGACTACCGGAATTGTTGTGTTCGAAAATGGCCAATACTCCTATTATGAACACGTGTTTTTACCCAACAGTTGCCACGGTACGGGAGATATTTATGCCTCCGCCTTTGTGGGTGGGTTGTTAAGAGGTAAGACCGCTTTTGATTCTGCATCTCTTGCTGCCGATTACGTGGTTGAGTGTATTAAAGCCACCGCCGAAGAAGAAGGACATTGGTACGGTGCAAAGTTTGAACCCGTCCTCCCTTATCTTATTGACAGGATAAATAAATAGTATTAGTAAAAAGTTATCGCCTTGGGGATGTTTATCCTCAAGGTGATTTTTATTGTTTATGTTTATCTGTTTCTTAACTATTTACCACTCGGGAGGCGACGGTTTTTGCCATTCCTGCACCCATTCCTCCATTTTCTACTACTACAACAAAGGCGTAGGGCTTACTCTCATTTCGACAAAATCCAACAAACCATGAATGAGGTTTTTTATCATCACCAATTTCAGCGGTACCTGTTTTTCCACACACCTCTAATCCACTAAAACCACTTTCACTGTAATAATCGGTCATTACTTTACGCATCATATCGCTTAAGGTTTTAGCATCATCTTTTGCCATAAGACGTTTATCTGATCCACCTTCTTTTTTTAAGGTAGTTCCTTTTGGGGTGGATATCTTTTCCACCAAAACCGGACTCTTAAGCACCCCTCCATTGGCTATTGCCGACATTACGGTAAGGTAATGGAATGGGTTTATCAGGTCATCGTGTTGTCCCATACTTGCCCATCCTAAATCTATGTCTCTAATACCTGTAACATTTATAACACTCTTGGTACAGTTAATATTGCCAAGGGAAACTTTTTTGTTGAATCCCAATCCTTCGGCAGTCCTAAGCAGGGTATTTCCACCCAATTTTACACCGATTTGTGCAAACGCTGCATTGCAAGAATGAACCAAGGCACTCTCCACAGTTTCCGAACCGTGATTACCCATACAACTTACCCATTCACCGTCAATAGTTACACCCGATTTACAGGTATATTTATCATCCAATGTAGAGAAATTCTCTATTGCAGAAAGGGCTGTTACCACCTTAAAAGTAGAACCGGGGGCATATTGTCCCGATAAAAGTCTATTTACGTACACACCTTTTTCAGCATCTTTATCCGCCTTATCGGTATAATAAGGGTCAAAGGCAGGCGTGCTTACCATACAAAGAAGTTCTCCTGTTTTCCAGTTCATTACACCTACGGTGCCTTTGTAGTTCCCAAGGGCTTTATATGCGGCAACGCACATATCGGTATCTATGGTGAGGGTGATATCGTTTCCGCTATTGTCTGTATCATACACCCCGTCGATAAAGTTGTATCCCGTAAGTTCATTAAAGTAAGCTGAATGAATACCGGTGGATACATTTCCCTCCAAATCACCTATGGTATGCACTGTAGCACAACGAATAGTTTCGGAAGAATTAAACTCTCTTTTTCCATCTATCGTTTGGGCAAGGATATTACCATCACGGTCAATTATCTTTCCTGCACGATATAAATCACCCTGGGTAAACAAATGAGGATTAGTAGGATAAGATACGTATCGTTCAGAATTTATGGCAAGTTTTCCGTAATGAAATATTATAGTTAACGTAAATATTGTTGCCAACAATGTTACAAAAAGAGAACGAAAAGAGGTCATTTTCAATAGTAACGCCTCCTTATTGTATCAGGTAGTTTTGATTCAACCTCGGCGGCTTTGAAGAATGCCAGAATACAAATTCCCGATATAAGACTCGTTCCACCGTTGCTTACAAAGGGGATTGTTACACCTGTTAGGGGTAAAATATCCACCGAGCCAAAGATATTTAACGCGGTTTGGAAGAGTAACATCCCTGCAGCGGCACAGGCGGTACCTGCATAATAGGAAGAACGACACCTTTTGGATATATCTACTGCATAAACGGCAAAAAGCACAAAACACATTGCCATAACAAAGGATATTATTCCGCCAAATTCTTCACTTATTATACCAAACACCAAATCGGTATCGGCAGCGGCTATGTTTTTCAGATATCCATTCCCTGCTCCTACACCAAAGAGTCCTCCTGATGCACAGGCAATAATTGTTCGTGTTTGCTGATATCCCAAACTATCAGCATACTGCCACACCTTTGTCCAGGCGGCAAAACGATTTGCAATGTAGGGCAAAAACGTTACAATTCCCACTGCCGAAACTGTGGCAAGGGCTGTTATTCCAGCCGAAATCCACATTGGAGCGTGTCTCATCATAAGAAGAATAATCATAGTTACAAAGAATATAGCTACGGCACCGAAGTCACTCATTATTGCAAGGGCTCCCATACATAAAGCCGAGAAGACAAGGAAAATGAGTATCCCAATTTTGCTAAGTTCCTTTTTAGAAAGAACTACACCGCCAAAGAATATATATGCTACCTTGACTACCTCGGAGGGCTGGAAGGATACAAATCCTAAATCCAACCAATTTCGAGAGCCATATACGGTTGTACCAAATATCAGATTAGCACCAAGCAGTGCAAAGGCAAGGACCGCTACTACATATCTTAAATAATTCACCGCCGACAACGCCGAGAGAATTCCTCGAAGGATAAACGCACCTACAAGACCTGCACCGATACACACAAGTTGTTTAATATATTCTTCAGGAGTACAACCATAACACACCGTGAGTCCTAAGGTCAAAAGGAAAGCAGCAGGAATTTCTATAAACATTTTTGCGTGTCCGTTTTTTACACGGAGAACGATATAATATATCCATTCTAAAAGTATCATTCCGCCTACGGAAATGGGGAAAATATATCCATTCCCCATATTTGGACTCAGATACACCTGACCGCAAAGTATTACCTGAAACAAAGTCAAAATCGTGAGCATAAGTCCCGTTCCTCTGCACACGTCACAAGGAGTCTCCTCCTCTTTAGGAAGGCAAAGGCGATACATCTCATCATCAAAAGATATGTAATCACCAACCGAAACAGGGGTTTTATGACGAGTTTTTTTATCGTTAACTGCCACAATTCCGTCTATAGGTTCGATATAGAACCCATCCTTTTCGAGGGTGATGAGTGCATGTCGTTTATAGGGAGATTTCTCTAACCTTACCTCACATCTACGGGATTTTCCCACAAGTGCTTCTCTTGAGAATATTTCCCCATAGTTGTTTCCAAATTCAGGTTCTATAATAGCAAGTGATTCTTTTTTCGTTCTGCTTTTTCTAAATACAATTATCCATAAAAATAGCAGTGATGCAATTAGTATCGGCATAACTATACGGGAAATTCCCAAATAAAGCGTATATACCGTTGACATATCATCACCGCCTTTAATTTTTATTCTAATTTAATCTTTATAAATCTTGTAAAGGGTTTCTACCCTTTGTTTTACCATCTGGCGAAGTTTTATTGGGGCTACGACCTCCATTGAATCACCAAACTTCAAAATATCAGACACAAGACCTTCGCTTATTGCAGCATTAAATTTGAAGGATAGTTTTCCATCGGAACGAAGTCGCCATTTAACATCTTCAACAAAGATATCCATTACCTGTTCCACTTTATCGGAAGAACATACCATCTCTACAGATGATGTTTCTCCCCCATACACGTTAAACAGTCGATTGGCATAATCGGCTACATCAAAAAATGCTTTATACTCCGAAACTTCGCTGAAGTGTCGTGATTTTTCATCCATTTCCTCAACGTTTTTCATTCGATCAAGGCGAAGATGGATGAGATTGTCGTACTTCTGATTATTTCCGATTACATAATATCGGTCATCCGACCAAAGCAGAGAATAGGGACTAATCACAAAGGTTTTTACCACGAAATCTATTCTGCCATCGACGGTTAAGTCCCTTCTTCTATACTTGAAAGTAATTTTTTTACCGTTAACAATGGCTCTATGTATTACGTCTATATTATAGTATATTTCCTCATTACTCTGCTTGTTACGGTTATCGATATAAACCTGCTGAGCAAGTTCGGATGCCTGATGCTCACTGGTTAAGGTTTCTATCTTTTTTATAAGCTCTCGGGTCTTCTTGGGGGTTATAAAGGATGCGGATTGCACTGCATCCATAAGAAGTCGAACCTCTGCCAACTGGTATTCTCGGTCGGCAAGATAGTATCCTCTGCCTGCAAAACTGTTTTTTTCAATATCCATTCCAAATTCCAATAAATAGGATATATCGGAATAGATGGATTTTCGCTCACATTCGATTCCTCGACTATTGAGTTCCTTTATAAGTTGCTCTGCCGTTAAGGGATGTTCCTCATCGGTCTTTTGAAGAAATATCTCGGCAAGGTGGAGCAACTTGGATTTTTGTTGTTTATTACCCGCCATAAATATCCCTCACCTTTCTTATAAAGATTTTTTGAAGGCATCTACAACCTCATTAATCTCTTCCTCGGTAAGATAAGGATGCATAGGAAGGGACATTACTGTTTTGCTGTAAAGTTCACTCTTTTCACAACCGCAGTTCACACAGGGATTTGATTTAAACGCAGTTTGTTCATGCATAGGAGTAGGATAATAAATCATGGTGGGAATACCCATTTCCTTCATACCTACCATAACCTTTGCTCGTTTTTCGGCAGAATCAAGGCGAATGGTGTATTGTGCCCAGGATGAAGTAGCATTTTCGGCTACAACGGGGGTTTCTACAAGACCGCTAAGTTTTTCATTGTAAAGATCGGCTGCCCACTGACGTTTTACAAGTTCATCATCAAATATATCTAACTTGCAATTAAGAACGGGGGTTTGGATGGTATCGAGTCGGGCATTAAGACCAATAGTTACGTTATCGTATTTATCTTTAGGATTGCTTCCGTGTACTCTGATTGAACGAAGTTTGATTGCAAGTTCTTCGTCGTCGGTAAAGATTGCACCGCCATCACCGTAACATCCCAAGGGCTTTGCGGGGAAGAAGGAGGTGGTGGATACATCACCGAAGGAACATGCCTTTTTGCCGTTTAAAGTGCCGCCAAAACCTTGAGCACCGTCTTCGATTACGATAAGGTTATATTCTTTTGCTATTTCACAAATAAGGTCAAAACGGGCAGGTTGTCCAAAGAGGTCAACTGCGATTATTGCTTTGGGATTAAGTTTACCCTCTGCAACCACCTCTTTAATTGCCTTTTTAAGAGATTCTACATCCATATTGTAGGTTTCATCAACATCTACAAAAACGGGAGTTGCTTTTTGAAGTGATATTACCTCTGCAGAGGCAAAAAAGGTAAAGGAGGGAACAAATACTGCATCTCCTTCGCCGATACCGTATGCCATAAGAGGCATAGTGAGAGCGTCGGTACCATTTGAGCAGGTAACACAATATTTTCTGCCGACGTATTCAGCCAGACGGGCTTCTAAATCGAGAACTCTTTTTCCCATTATGTAGGTGCCTTCAGAGATAGTCTTAATCATTTCGGCATCTAATTTTTCTTTAATTCTTTCATATTGTGCTTTAAGATTTATAAATTGCATAATCTTATCCTCCTATTTTTTGAAAACACAAGCAACGGTCTTGGCAAGAATTTTAACATCCTCCCAAATTGAAAGTTTTCTTGTATATTCAAGGTTGATTGCCATTTTGTCGGGCAAAATGGTATCGATATAATACTTTTCGGGATCCTCTTTGCCTGAAAGCATATCGTTTTCGTAACGATAAACAAGACTTGCTGCACCGGTAGCACCGGGACGAAGGAGCAAGGTTGCCATCATTTCATCGTTATATTCATTAACATATCGGGCGACTTCGGGGCGGGTACCTACCAAGGTCATATCCCCTTTAAGGATGTTAAAAAACTGGGGGAATTCATCAATTCGGGTGGTTCTTAAAAACTTACCCACCTTGGTGATACGAGGATCATCCTCTCCTACCGTAATTTGTGCACCGATTTTATCGGCATTTACCACCATTGTACGGAATTTGAAGATGGAAAACTCTTTGCCAAATCTACCAACACGACGTTGAAGATAAAAAACAGGACCTTTAGATCCCAACGCCACCGCAATGGTTGCACCAAGAAGCACGGGAGATAAAATAAGTATTACAATAGTGGCGATTATAATATCCATCAATCTTTTTACAAAGAGGGTGAATCTCTTTTTTGTTAAACTGTCAAAATAAGGCCTTACCGCCTCATTTTGCATATTTTTGGGCAATTTCTGCCACTGCTTCACTGACATAAATAACATCTTCCTCGCTCATTGAAGGATATAAGGGTATAGAAATTATTTCATCGAAGAATGCTTCGGCTTTGGGATAATCTCCCTCTTTTGTGCCAAAGTTTTCTTGATAGAAGGGATGGAGATGCACCGGAATATAGTGTACGCTGATACCTACATTATATTCATCTCTAAGAATTTCGATAAACTCATCACGATCTATGCTAAATTTATCCTTCTTAATCTTAATCATATATAGATGCCATGCGTTTCTGCCCCATTTTGAGTCGGGGAGATAATCGATACCATCAATTTTATCAAATGCAGCATTATATATTTCGGCATATTTTTTGCGTATATCCTGCATTTTTTCAAGTTTTTTAAGTTGGGCAATACCTAATGCGGCTGCAGGGTCGGTCATATTATATTTGAATCCTGCTTCTACAACATCGTAACGCCAAGAGCCGCCCTTTGCAAAACGGTTCCATGCGTTTTTGCTCATACCATGAAGTCCCAAAACAGTTGCTTTTTTGTAAAGTTCTTCATTATTCGTAGTAAGCATACCTCCTTCACCTGTCGCCAAGTTTTTGGTAGCATAGAAACTGAAAGAACATAAATTATCGCTATTACCAACCAATTTGCCGTTTGCATAGGTGGTATATACCGCATGGGCACAGTCTTCCATTACAAACAAACCATGTTTCTTTGCAATTGCATTGATACGTTCCATATCACAAGCTCTTCCTGCATAGTGAACAGGAACTATTCCCTTGGTTTTGGGAGTGATTTTCTTTTCAATTTCATCGGGATCAATAAGGCCTGTTTCGGGGTCAACATCTGCAAAAACAGGAGTGCCTCCACAATGAACGATGGTATTGGATGTTGCACAGAAAGTCATAGGGGTGGTTATTACCTCATCACCTTCGCCTACTCCAAGCACCTTAAGGCCTAAATGAAGACCTGCGGTACAGGAATTGAGGGCAACACCATATTTTGCTCCTACATAGGTACAAAAATCCTTTTCAAATTCTGCTACCTTAGGACCTCTTGACCACCAGTCGGAGGTTATGGCATCCTTTATTCCATTAATTTCGTTTTCATCATAACAGGGCAAACAGTATGCCAAGAAATCTTTTCTCTTTTCCATACTTTATAACAACTCCTTACTGCTTAGGTTTGTTCTCGCATTCGTTCATAGCATCTATAAATCTTTGTGCAAGAGTGGTATATTGATGATTATTTAAAACGTATTCTTTGCCTTTTGCTCCCATTTCGACAAGTTCTTCTGCCGATTTATTCATAAGAACATCTACCGCATCGGCTATGGCTTTGGCATTTTCTGCCTCTACTGCAATAGCGCAGTCGGCTTGTTCCATTGGAGTTTTGGGAGAGTCAACTCCATTTATAATAGGTTTGGCTGCCAACATATAATCGAACATTTTATTCATCCCAACGCCATAACGGTAAAGGGGTGATTTTTTTGCTCCGATATAGAGACAATCGCTATAACTCAAAAGTGCAGGAATTTGATTCTTTTCTACAGGATTCATAAACAAGATGTTTTTGTAACCTGCAGTTTCCGCATCTTTCATAAGTTTTTCTTTTTCGTTACCCTTACCTACAAGCACCAAAACTGCATTATCGTTAAGGTATTTTGCACTATGTATAAAACAGTCAAGGGCATTTGAAAGGGCGTGCCCCCCTGCGTAAAGGATAATGAATTTACCTTCATCTTTAAGTCCTTTAAGCACCATTGCGTGGGAGTCATTAAGAGGTGCATCGGGGGTATCGTCAATTACGACACCATTTGGAACGTGGCGGAAATACACGTCGTTAAATCCTCGTTCGTTAATGTGAACATCGGCAGATGGCAAGATAGAAATAACTCCATCACAATTTTTATAACAAAAATCCTCTGCTCTTTGAACATACTTAATAAGAGGATTACTCTCGGTAACAATCGAGGACATTTCGATTAATGACATAGGCCACAAATCGTGAATTTCGTAGAAAAGTTTTGCACCACTTAGTTTTGCTATTTCATAAGAAGGATAAACATCCATTGGATATGTAGAGGAATTTATAACCACGTCGGGATTATATTTATCTACAAGATATTTTGCGTTTTTCTTAACCTTATTCATAAAGGTAAGGATATTTTTTACCCTTCCAAGACGGTTGCCTTTGTATGAATTGGTCTTAACCCACACAAAACGGACACCTTCGGACATTTCTTCGGTGAAATCCTTTTCTACTACGGGATTTTTCTTACGCAAATGGGAAAAAGTTGCACCAACTATGGTAACGTCGTGCCCCATTTTCGCCCATTCCCTTGCCATATAATAAGGGCGGAATTCCATACCGTATTCATCTGAACCGGCATAATGCTCAATATAGAGAATATTCATTAGAATCTGCCTGTAAAGTCAAGGGTGGATACATCTTCAAGGGGAAGTTTTACGGGTCTGCCCTCTGCAGCGGATTTATAAATGGCGAGTACCATTTCGAGGGCACGTCTGCCGGAATATCCGTCAACATAGGGTGCTCTCTTATTCTTGATAGCATCAAGAACGTCGGTATAAAGGGGAGTATGACCAAAGCCGTAAACGTTGGGAGGGTTATCTCCATACTGTGCTTTAACTGCTTCGGGGTCATCTTTACCGTCGGCAAATTTCCACTCTTCAATAAGGTTAACCGACTTACCGCCTGCTTTAACGGTACCTTCGCTACCGAAGATATATAAAGTTTCTTCAAGGTTTTCGGGATAGATATTGGTGGTACCTTCGATGATACCGTAAGAACCGTTTGCAAACTTGACCACTGCAATACCCAGGTCTTCTGCTTCGATATAATCGTGAACAAGGCGGTCGGTATAGGCACAAACCTCTACAACCTCATTACCCATCATCCAACGGAGAAGGTCAATGTTGTGGATGCACTGATTCATAAGTGCACCGCCATCCTGAGCCCAGGTACCTCTCCAGGGGGCTTGGTCATAGTAGTTTTTATTTCTTGCCCAACGGATATGTGCTGCACCGTGGAGAATTTTACCAAAGCGGTCATTTTCTACGGCTTCACGAATCTTTTGAACAGATTTGTTGAAACGGTTTTGGTGACAGGCACAAAGAACGGTGCCCTTCTTCTCTGCGGCGGCTATCATAGCATCTGCATCTTTAAGAGAAAGTGCGATGGGCTTTTCGATAATAAGGTTGCATCCTGCTTCTATACAATCCATAGCGATAGGAGCGTGATATCCACTTTCGGTAGCGATTGCACAAAGTTCAGGTTGTTTTTCTTTAAGCATTACCTTGTAATCGGTATAACGGGCGATGGAGGAGGTATCTTCAATTTGAGAAAGAACCTTTTCCATATTTTCGGGGATAGGATCGCATACCGCTACGATTTCTAAATTTTCGGAATTATTTACCGCTGCGGCAATATGATTAGGGGCAATTCGGCCGCAACCGATTAATGCATACTTAATTTTACTCATATCTATCACTTTACCTTTCAAGATTTTTTGAATAGACTTTTTTACTGATTTTCCAAGAGTTGTTCTTCATCAACATCCTTGAAATATCTTGCCGGATTTCCCATAACAATGGTACGGGGGGCAACATCCTTTGTTACAACGCTTCCTGCCGCAACAAATCCATCCTCACCGATAACCTTACCGGGAAGAATGGTGGAACCGGCACCGATTCTACCGCCGTTTTTAACCGTAACGCCCTTGAACTGATCAAAGCGTTTCTTTGTTCTTCCGGCGAAGTTATCGTTTGAAGTAACGGTGCAGGGACCGATGAAACAATAATCACCGATTTCTGAATAGGCGGTGATATAAACATTGGTTTGGATTTTGCATTTTGTACCAACAGTAGTATCACACTCTATAGTAGCACTTCTGCCGATAATGGTGAAATCACCGATGGATACACGTTCTCTAACGGTACCAAGGTCGGCAATAAGCACCTTTTCACCAATAGAGCATCCGCGGTAAATAACTGCGGAAGTGCCAATTATTGCATCACTGCCGATAGTACAGGCAGGAAGTTCACTGTCTTTGGTAACGGCAGAGTTTGCCGCTTTCATAGGGAGTTTACCAATAACTGCATAATCATCAATACGCACATTATCGCCGATAACGGTGTCATCATGAATGACAACACCGTATCCGATTTCGCAGTTCTCCCCTATTTTAACGTTTTCACCGATAATGGCGTTGGGAAATCTGTTATTCATATCAAATTATAACCTTTCAAGATTGTCGGCGTCGATACCTTTAGTAAGGTTACGGGTATCGAATACCAAGGGAGATTTTTCTACAATAAAGTTTGCATCATAGCAGGAGTGATTTGTTGCAATAACAACGATATCACAATCTGCAAGGGTTTCTGCAGTGATTTCGGTGGATTTAAGGGTTACACCACCGCGTTTGAATTCGGGGATAAAGGGATCGTTGTAGATAAGTTCGCATCCTGCTTCGCGGAAAAGGTCAGCAAGAAGGAGGGAGGGTGACTCACGCATATCGTCAATGTCGGGTTTATAAGCAAGACCTAACATAAATACCTTAGAGCCGTTAAGGGGTTTCTTAACCTTATTGAGTTGGGTGGAAATACGGCTTACGCAATATTCGGGCATTGCGTTGTTGATTTCACCTGCAGATTCAATAAGACGGGTATGATAGTTATATTCTCTTGCCTTCCAGGTAAGATAGAAGGGGTCGATGGGGATACAGTGTCCACCAAGGCCGGGGCCGGGATAGAATGCCATATATCCATAGGGTTTGGTCTTTGCGGCATCGATAACCTCCCAAACGGAGATACCCATACGGTCGCAAAGAACTGCCATTTCGTTTACCAATGCTATATTGATATTACGGAAGGTGTTTTCAAGGATTTTTTCCATCTCAGCAACTGCGGGAGAGGAAACAACCATAACGTCGCTTTCAAGAACACTCTTATAGATAGAGGATGCCAATTCACCGCATTTGGGAGTTACACCGCCAACAACCTTGGGAGTGTTTTTGGTCTTGTAAACAGCGTTACCTGGATCAACACGTTCGGGAGAGAATGCAAGGAATACATCCTCACCAACAACCATTCCTTTTTCTTCGAGGAGGGGTTGAATGATTTCTTGGGTTGTTCCGGGATAGGTGGTGGATTCAAGAACAACCAACATTCCTTTATGTGCGTATTTTGCAATTTGTTTTGCAGATTCGCTAACGTAGGAAATGTCGGGTTGGAAGTGTTCATCAAGGGGAGTAGGAACGCAGATTGCAACTGCATCACAATCAGCAATACCGGAAAAATCGGTAGATGCAACGAGTTTACCTTTGGATACAAGTTCTGCAAGAACACCGTCAACAACGTCACCAATGTAGTTATGGCCTTCGTTAACCATATCTACCTTTGCTTGTTGAACGTCAAAACCTTTTACGGTGAATCCTGCATTCGCCTTTTCAACAGCAAGGGGAAGTCCTACATATCCAAGACCTAAAACGCCCAAAACAGCAGTTCTGTTTTGGATTTTTTCTAACAATTTTTCGTAATACATTGTTCAACATCCTTTTCTATTATGATTTTGGATCTTTATACGTTTTTATTATGATTAAAGGTGGGCACAAGTTCCTTTACCTTGGCAAACATAAGTTCGTCGTCCTCGGCACGAACTGCCTCCTCTATATCCTTAATTTCACAAGCAAGAAGGGTTGCATCAAACTCCATAGGTTTCATTATGGTTATCTTCTTATTGCTTGTTCTATCCACGTCTTCATCGGCAAGACTAATTTCTTCAAAAAGTTTTTCACCTGGGCGAAGACCTGTATAAACTATTTTTATATCCTTTTCGGGTTCGTATCCCGAAAGGCGGATTAAATCCTTTGCCAAATCAGAGATAAGCACCGGTTCACCCATATCCAGAACAAATATCTCGCCACCCTTTGCCATAGCACCTGCTTCAAGCACAAGTTGTGCCGCTTCGGGGATGGTCATAAAATA